>JACMRC010000344.1 GCA_014376655.1 Mucilaginibacter sp.
ATAAATACCGTAGCGCCTTTTTGGATCGTACCGTTTTCATCTTTAACTACACCACTTACTGTATAGCGCCCCTGGGCCAAAATACCCGTATGGATGAATAAGATAAAAGACAGGAACAGGTAATGGGTTAATTTCATTTGAGGTGCAATAGGGTTTAGCTAAAATAACATTTGAAGTTACTGTGTTACAATGGGCGGCTGATACTCGAAGGGCAACTGGTCGCCGATGCGTTTTTTGCCCCAGTTACCTTGACACAGGAATGTGCGGTAATCTGTATAATTGCCTTTACGGTCTATAATAGCCTTTGGCAGATACAGTTTTAATATAGAACTTGTATTGTACGTACCACTATTATAAACCGGGTTAAATTTAGCCAAAGAATCTATCTCGCTTTTTTGTATTGATGCGGCTTTTTCCGGGTCGTAATCAATTTGTATCGCCGTAAATTTTAAAGAGATAAACGAAGTATCAATAACCGTAGTTATGGTATCAATTTTTAACAGGCGGTTATCTGATTTTAATGATTTCATCCCGAGCTTGCCGTCGGCTAATTCATATAGCTGATACGTTAAAAAGCCCTCTTTTACTGTTGTGTTGGTATAAACAGATCGCAGATAATGCATTAGCGATCCCTGATATGCCGCTAACCTATTTTGCGCCCATTGCATTTTCATTTCCGGCGGACCTTCTAATTCTTCAAAATTGGTATCACCATCATATTTTGTCCGTAATAGGGTCTTATCAAATTTAAAATCTTTAAGAAGGTAATGCACCCGGTAGCCTAATTTATTATTTTCTATTATCAAAAATTCATCCGCTTCGGCAGTTAAAACATTTCTGCCTGCGCTGCCAAAGGATACCACTCTTGGATTAGTTATAACACATTGCTTTGCGTTGTCTGATGTGCCTAAAAACTGGGCTTTAAATATGGCGTAGTTTGCCGCCCAATTGTCGCCATTGCCTATTACAACTTCGTTGAGTACTACGGTTTTAACTTTTAGTTTGATATTAAGCTTTACCGGTTTATCATGTACCTGGATGTTTTCTGTATACGGATAAAAGCCTAATAGTTTTACTGATAGCTGGTAGGTACCGGGGTCCAGATCTGTAAACTCAAACTGGCCGGCATCATCACTGGTTGTTATTTTTTGCGACCCACTGATAAATACGGTAGCCCCTTTTTGCATTGTACCGCTTTCGTCTGCTATAGTACCCGACACCGAATAACGGCCCTGGGCCAGTACATTAATATTTATTAAAAGGATGAAAATAAAAAGCAGGCGACAAATAGGTTTCATTTAGGTTGATATAGGTAAGTTAAAAGTACGTTTTTTAATAATAAAACTTAACTATCTAAATAAAAAAAGCCCCGGCTCGTTTTTGCGAACGAACAAGGGCCAAACATTAAACTAATTATTGTACTATAAAGAGGGCTTTTTTATAGCCGCCGATATTTGCGCGAGCGAATAAGCGCCTATAGCCATTACAATATCGCGTACAGCAACATCAATAAATTTGCCGCTGGCCAGCAGGCTCAATGCAATTAAAAACAACCAAGCTGCAACAAGGTATCCTGCCTTTGCGGGATTAACCAAAACCAACACGCCGGCAACAATTTCAATAACACCCACTATCATCATAAACACATGGGTGCTAAAAGGCAACATGCCTGCTAATGCCGGGTGCAGGTATTGCGCCCAATCTGTAAGCAAATTGGTAAACTTATCGGCACCTGCTACAATTGGGATAATGCCATACGTCAGTTTTAATAACGTTTGTACCTGTGTGATTTTTTTCTCGTCCATGACTTTTTAAGATTAAATTTATTGATTAGAGACAGGCTATTAAAAAAGGGTTACAAAATTAAAAAATGTAACCCTTTGGGCTTAGCCCAACTCTATTGGTAATAAAGTGTGCTAAATGAATATAAAGTCAATGATCAATACCGATTCTTTAAGCGATGAGAGCCTTGTTGAGCGGGTGATAAATGGGCAAACCTACCTGTATGAAGTATTAATGCGCCGGTTAAATGCACGTATGTTCCGCATTTGTATGTCGTTTATTAACGATGATATGGAAGCCGAGGATATTATGCAGAACACCTACATATATGCATACCGTAACCTGGCTAAGTTTAATAACCAGGCAAAATTTAATACCTGGATAACCCGGATATTGATAAACGAGTGCATCCTCCGGAAAAAGAAAATGCTTAACAGGCAAAAGGTAATTAATGCTAAAGGAATTAATGATATAGTTACACATACACCATTAAATGAGGTTATGAATAAGGAATTAAAAGGATTGTTGGAAACCGCTATATCGGCTTTGCCTGAAAAATACCGCACCGTATTTGTAATGCGCGAGATTGAAGATATGAGTACGCAAGAAACCATGGAGGTGCTGGATATCGAAGAATCTAACGTTAAGATCCGCCTTATGCGTGCCAAAACTTTGCTACGCAATCAGTTAAAAAATTATTATCGCTCGCCCGAGTTGTTTGAGTTCCACCTTACCCGTTGCGACAGGATAGTAAACACGGTTATGCAGCAAATTATCAGTTAACTTAAAACATGATATATATCATATAAAACAGGTATTTATTTAACAATAAATTGCATTTTATATTACTTATATAATATAATTGCAAGTTATTAAAAAACACAGACAGCGTCCTTTTACGTTGTTGTTATTATATATCTCTTTTTATTATGAAAAAAGCCAATACTCAAAATGGCATCCCCATTTCGCCCTCATTAAACAATTTAGAAACAGCCGCGGCTAACGCAAAAGCCCCGTTTATTGTAAAAGGCCGTTTAATAACTATTAGCGTATACGCGGTTGTAATAGCTCTGGCAATAAGTTTGATAGCCAAAGTTTTAGTATCGTTAATTAACCTGGTTACTAATATTGCCTTTTATGGCTCGTTTAGCCTGGGCTTTAATAGCCCGGCTAATAATCATTTAGGTGCCTGGGTTATACTGGTGCCCGCTGCCGGCGGAATAATAGTTGGCTTAATGGCATTGTACGGGTCGAAAGCTATACGCGGGCATGGCATCCCGGAAGCTATGGAGCAAATACTGGTTAACGAAAGTAATATTAAACCGTCCATCACTTTATTAAAACCCATATCGTCGGCTATTGCTATTGGTACAGGCGGCCCGTTTGGTGCCGAAGGGCCCATTATTGCAACAGGCGGCGCATTAGGATCAACCTTAGGGCAAATATTTAAAGTTACCGCCAATGAGCGTAAGATAATTTTGGCTGCCGGGGCAACGGCTGGTATGTCGGCCATATTTGGCACGCCAATAGCCGGTATATTCTTAGCGATAGAATTATTATTGTTCGAGTTTTCACCACGATCTATATTGCCCGTTGCATTAGCTTGTATCACCGGCGCGGCAGGTCATCATTTATTATTTGAATCAGGCCCGGTTTTTACCATGCCTGATGTGGCTGTACCATCAAACCTTGCTTTAGGCATCTATAGCTTTATGGGCATCTTTATCGGCTTCGTATCATTAGGCATCACCAAAATAGTTTATTGGGTAGAGGACATGTTTGAAAAACTACCCATACACTGGATGTGGTGGCCAGCGGTAGGCGGACTTGCCGTAGGCGCTATTGGCTACTATGCCCCGCATACATTAGGGGTTGGTTATGACAATATCACCGGAATTTTATCCGGCACATGGCCATTAACATTGGTGCTGAGTTTATGCATTTTCAAATTCCTATCATGGGCCATTGCGTTAGGTAGCGGCACATCGGGCGGTACGCTGGCACCCTTATTAACCATGGGTGGTGCGGCAGGCTCTG
>JACMRC010000345.1 GCA_014376655.1 Mucilaginibacter sp.
ATGAACTGGCTGGTACAAAACGTGGGTATTGATGGTATTTATTTAGACGATGTGGCGTTTGACCGCATCACCATGAAACGCATAAAACGCGTACTTACCGCCGATGGGCACCCGGGCATTGTCGACCTGCACTCGGCTAATCAGTATAATAAAAGCGATGGCTTTAATAACAGCGCCAATTTGTACATGGAGCACTTCCCTTACTTAAATAGGCTTTGGTTTGGTGAGTATTTTGATTACGAGAAAAATAGCCCGGATTTTTTCCTTACCGAAGTATCGGGGATCCCGTTTGGTTTAATGGGCGAAATGCTGCAAAGCGGTGGTAACCCATGGCGGGGTATGGTTTACGGCATGACTAACCGCATGCCATGGAGTGATAATGCCGACCCGCGCCCTATTTGGAAGGCCTGGGATAATTTTGGTATGCAAGGCACAAAAATGATAGGCTATTGGGTTGATAGCAATCCTGTAAAAACAAATAATGATAAGGTTATTGCCACGATTTATAAGAAGCAAGGCAAAGCCATGATAGCCATTGCCAGTTGGGCCGATGGTGATGCCAATATCAAACTAAATATTGATTGGAAGGCATTAGGTATTGACCCTGCTAAAGCAAGTATTACCGCGCCTGCTATCCACAACTTTCAGTCTGCCCAAAAGTTTACTGTAGGTCAGGATATCCCGGTTAAGAAAGGCGAAGGCTGGTTGTTGATAGTGCAATAATTGGGTTATCTCTTACAAATAGCTTAACCACCACTGCGTATGCGTCTTTTTATATTTCGCAAACCATCTGCACGGGAAATATAAAATAGATATCGCCACAAACCACACGCCGTAAACACCGGCTAAACTTAATCCAAAACCCGGCGGCTCGAATAGGAACGGCGCGCCTGTCGGCAATATTTGGCTGGTTTTAAAACCCATTGCAAAAAACAGGATGATGTGGATAGTCTGCAATAAATACCAGTGGCATAAATAATAGAAGAAGGGTACGTTGCCATACACAATTAGCATTGCTGTAAACTTGGTTTTAACGCCTTCTAACAGTGAAAGAAGCACAAGTGATGTGCCCAGTGTCATCCCCAGATATAGCAACGAGCAAGGGTATTTGGTAACATTAAAAAAGCTGATAATACTTAAAGCCGTAGTTTTTTGAACCGACCATGGTGAAGGATCGCCATAAACATTAAAATACCTGAATACTACAAACAGCGTAAGCAAACCCAGCCCGCTATACAATAATGTTTTACGGCGTTTAGCGGCATCATAAGTACTTTTATAAAGGGTGCCAAATGCATAACCCAACAACATTACCCCCGTCCACGGTAAAAGGGCGTAGGCTATTAGTACAAAATGTTGGTTCCCCAAGCTTACAATGCCATTGCTGAAACCACCTGCTGATAAAAATAATGCCCATGGCACAGTTTTACTAATTGGCCCTACATTTACAACATCCAGTATATTATGCCCAAAGAAAATAATAGCGCCTATTATACCAATAACCATTACAGAGGCCCGCAATCTTACCAGCAAACCCAACAATATCATGCTGCCGCCAATGGCCCATATCACCTGTAATATCAATACGCTAAATATGGGATTGAGTGTTATGCCAAAACTTATAAAAATCAATTCGACCGCAATTAACCAGGTGCCCCGTTTAAGCAAAAACGAACTTAGTTGATTAGGCGTGCGGCGTGTGCCCGCTATATTGGCCGATACGCCGCTCAAGAAAACAAACGTAGGCGCGCAAAAATGGGTTAGCCAACGGGTGAAAAATAAAAATGGATAAGTTACTGCCAGGTCGGTAGGCTCTGGCGCGCCGTGAAAAATATCCCGTGTATGGTCAATCGCCATAATGAGCATTACCACCCCGCGTACAATATCAATAGATTCTATCCGGTATTTTGTTGTTGCAGCCATAGCTTAATTAATTGTGATATACTAAGATAGCACAAAAAAGTCATTCACAATATGGATGGATGCAAAAGGGGCACTGATTATATTGAGGCTACTGAGATTTTTTGTGCAATATTGTGTACCAATTACTCAGCTATGAATTTTAAAAAAGCGACTGCCGTGCTTGTCTTTGCAATTTTATTTAACACGCTGGTTACTTTTGCGCAAAAGCGCGATGTTAACCTGGTATTCATCGGCAATAGTATAACATACGGCGCAGGGTTGCCAGATCGCGCTACGCAGGCGCCACCGGCTATCTGCGTAGATTATTTGAAAACAAAAGACTATATAGGCGCTGTAGATTTTTCAAACCAGGGCCATAGTGGTTACACTACGCTTGATTGGTTACCCGGCACTAAAGCATTTATAGCCGCCGAGGCAGCTGCCAAAGAATTTTCAAACACGTATGCCCAACTGGTATTTTCTATCAAGATAGGCACTAATGATAGCGCTGTGAAAGGCCCGCACGGTGCGCCTGTATCTGTCGAAAACTACCGGGACAACCTGGTAGCTATTATAGAACAATTGCTAACAGATTTCCCGGGGTGCAAGATAATTTTACAGCATCCTATCTGGTACAGCCCTAATACATACAACGGGTCTATGTATCTACAAGAAGGATTAACCCGCATGCAAACGTATATGCCCGTAATTGACGACCTGGTTGACACTTATAAAGTAACAAACCCTAACCAACTTTATGTAGGCGATACTAAAGCATTTAATTATTTCAAGAAAAACTACCTGACAGATTTTCAACCTGAAAATGGCAAGCAAGGTACTTTTTACCTGCACCCCAATCTAAAAGGGGCTGTTTCGCTGGGCGAGTTTTGGGGTAAGGCAATTGCGAGGATTTTGCAATAAAGGGCAGGTGTCCTGCCGAGGCACTCGAAGCATGCGGGCAAAGGCCTTCACGCTCACCCTTCGAGTGCCAGGGTGACAACTCGTGAAGTCGATTTAACTTTTAGCCAGCCATCAGCTTGCTGCCAAATTATCGTCCAAAGCTGCCCGTTTTTTTGCGATATGCTGCTTTTTGCTTATTTTTGTATAAGCCCGTCCGCCGGTTGTAAATCGGCATATTTTTTCGGATATAAACTCAACGCATAAATTACATTTTTTATACTATGCATTTATAAACAGCGATTTAAGTAAAATAATCGCTGTGATATAGTGTGAATTCTTGTGATAATGATGTGATAATTGTGTGAATTCGTGTGATAATTGTGTGAATTCGTGTGATATAGTGTGATACGATGTAATAAAATGAGCTCTCCGGGTGATAGACACTGTGCGACATTATTATAAAACCTTAATATTTTGTATTTTAGTAACGCACACAACTGATCTCACATGTCAAAAATTAAAGCTCTATCCCTACTGGTTATTCTATCAGCATTAAAAATAAACACAGTCAGCGCCCAACTTAAACCTGCTCAAATAGATTCGCTGGTTTTGAAAACCCTTAAAACGTTTGACGTGCCGGGTATTGCCGTAGCTGTTGTTAAGGACGATAAAATAGTATATGCGCATGGCTACGGTGTAGCTTCATTAAATACTAAAAAGCCGGTTGATGCAAATACATTGTTCGGCATAGCATCAAACAGCAAGGCTTTTACTGTGGCTGCAATTGGTATTTTAAGCGACGAAGGTAAGCTGAAACTGGATGATAAAGTTACCGATTATATCCCCGAATTTAAATTGTATGACCCTTATGTAACATCGGAATTTACCATCCGCGATCTGCTTACGCACCGCAGTGGTTTAGGTTTGGGCGCAGGCGATTTGATGGATTTCCCCGACTCGACTGATTTTACCATGAAGGATGTGATCCATAACCTGCGTTATTTTAAGCCGGTGTCCAGTTTCCGTACC
>JACMRC010000346.1 GCA_014376655.1 Mucilaginibacter sp.
CTCTACAATAGCACCGGCAGCAAGGCCATCAAATATTTTGTTGGCCTCGTCCATGTTTTCGGGAGTGATAGAGATCGAGAAATTGGTGCCAAGTGTAACGGTATGGCCGGCTGATTCTAATGCGTCGGTAGCCATTAAAATGGTATCGCCAATTGGTAATGAAACGTGCATTAGTTTGTCTTTGTCTTCTTCAGGGAGATTTGCACCATGCTCTGTATCTCTGAAGCGTACAAATGATGAAAACTCGCCGCCAAATACTGATTTGTAAAAATTAAAAGCTTCTTCGGTATCACCTAAAAAGTTTAAGTACGGATTGACCTTTGCCATTGTTGTGTTTGTTTTAGTGTTTTTGATTAGGCTAAGGTAAGTGCTATTTACAATATTGATGGTGTGTGTAAATGTCAACTATAGGGGGTATTCGAGACATTTTTTTATATATTTAGCCGTCACTAAATATTAATACCAATGGTACAATTAGGCATTTTACTTACAAACAGGTACAGATTATTAAGCGTAGCCGCTATTTTAGATGTTTTTGAAAGTGTAAACCGTTTTTATGTTAATGATGGCAAAGAACCGGCTTTTAATATCTCTTTGTTTAGTGCTAATGAGATTGATAAAAACAAAGCTGTTGAATTTAATAACTATCAAATTCAATTTGTTGACGCTGCAGCAAAGCAGGATTTGATATTTATCCCGGCATTTGGTTCGGCTGATATTGGGGTAGCCATTCATGAGAATCAACAATATATTCCCTGGTTGCAGCAACAGTTTAAAGCAGGAGCAGAGCTGGCTTGTGTATGTACCGGCGCGTTTTTATTAGGAGCAACCGGCCTATTAAACGGAAGACCCGCTACTACGCATGTTGATGCCTGTAAACAGTTTGCCAGTGCTTTCCCAACGGTTAAGCTACAGGCAGATAAAGTTGTAACCGGCGATGGCGGGCTTTATACAAGCGGCGGCTCAACTTCAAGCTTCCATTTAATGCTGCACCTGTTGCAAAAGTATTGCGGTAAAGACATAGCGGTGCGTACAGCCAAATTGTTTTCTATAGATATGGACAGAGAGCACCAAACGTACTTTAGCACGTTCTCGCCTTTGCAAGTACATAATGATGAGTTGGTTACTATGGCGCAACGGAGCATTGAAAGCGCCTATCATAATACGGGTACTATCGAAGAATTGATAAAAGAAATACCGGGCAGCCGCCGTAACATTGCCCGCCGGTTTAAACAAGTAACCGGCATAACACCTATAGAATATTTACAAAAAACGCGTATTGAAGCTGCCAAGAAACTATTGACAGAAACCAACCAGCAAATGACGGAGGTTATGGTAAACTCCGGCTATACCGACCCCAAAGCCTTCCGAAAAATATTTAGAAAATCTGTTGGGATGACACCAACGGGATACAGGGAAAAGTTTTATATGGGATAGCCTTTAAGTTGCAGTAGCAGTTTTAAGTTGCAGTATCTGCGCAATGTTTAACTGCTACTGCCACTTAAACCTGCCACTTAAACTATTCTCCCCAGGCCGTTATCATCAATGTACGGTTCCCGCCGTAGTTTCTATGTTCGCACAAATAAATGCCCTGCCATATCCCCAAGGCAAACTTGCCATTGCGGATAGGTATCATTACCGAGCTGCCTAATAAAGCTGCTTTTAAATGTGCAGGCATATCATCCGGTCCTTCATCGTCATGCAAATAGTCAGGATCGTTCTCGGGCACGGCTTTGCTAAAATACGTTTCAAAATCTTTGCGTACTGTAGGGTCGGCATTTTCATTTATGGTTAATGATGCCGATGTATGCTGAATAAATACCTGGCAAATGCCGGTTTTAATTTCGCTTATCTGTGGTAACGAATGTAAAACCTCGGTAGTTATTAAATGGAAACCCAGGCTGCGCTGGCTAAGCTGTATTTGTTGCTGATATATTTTCATGTGTTGTATACTGCAAATTTATGGCAATAATCAGGCTAATATTAAAAATTTGATATAAAACTGTAATTTAGTAAAAACCTTTATCCATGAATATTTTAGCTTTTTTTGAATTTAGCGTACAGGAGGTAATGTTGCTTGCTGTTGTAATGCTGTTTTATCCGCTGTTAACACTATACTGCCTGGTAGATATAGTTAGGTCTGACTTTAAAGACTCGGCTACCAAAATTATATGGGCATTAATTGTGTTTTTCGCACCTATTTTCGGGTCTATTATTTATTTGGTTATTGGCCGCCAAAGCAAGGTTATAAACCCTTAATATTCTTTTTTGTTGTAAGGATTATTGCTAAAATGTCCCTAAAGGCACAATGATTGCTTTAAAGCTCATACATCAATGAAAGATACGAATGAGCGCATTTTTTTCGGACGGCCTGCATCTATTTATAGTACTAATGATATTTGTGCTGGGCATAGGCGGTGCCATTATAGCCGGTGGTAAATTTGATGGATGGGGTAAACGCCTAACCTGGCGCAGGAAGAAAAAGCGAATGGATTACCACTAAGCTGTAACTACTTATATACTTTAATGTCTAACATTATATAAAATTATAGTTATGCGCTATTTTCTTTGTTTGTTATTACCACCGCTTGCCGTGTTCACTACCGGCCGGATGGGTGCCTTCGTATTGAGCATTATTTTAACAATCTGTTTCTGGATCCCGGGCGTGATACACACTATATTGGTTACTAACGACTATTATGCAGCCAAAAGGCATCGCCAGTTGGTTAGCGTAATGAAACGCAACAGGTAAGCTATTGCCGGGTATAATAAGTACCTTGTACTATCCTATAAGATGCACTAACATCTAAACCCCAACCCTCATTTAGCGTGCCTGTACGCAGGCTTTGCAGCCCCATATCTGTTAATGTTAACGTAAGTATAGGTTTGGTTTCAGTACCGCCAATACTTTGTTTTAAGGTAAGGTTTGCACCTAAAATGGTATATCGCAGGTAGCTTGTTGTATCGGTAGTAGCTACTGTAGTTCCAAGTTTTCGGGTTTGTGCAGTAATGTATGCGCTGCCGTCAGTATTATAAATTTCTGTAAAAGCCCTGCCTGCATTTGCATCGGTAAAATTAACGGTCGAATCTTTTAAAAGCTCATTGCTTGTAAGGTCATAAACTTTTGTGTTTTGTTGATATGCTTTCCATGTGCCAACAATTAATTTGGCGTATTGCGCTTTTGCGCCAGACAGATTATCCTTCTTACAGGAAAATACGGCACATGCAATTAAAGTTGAAAGTAGTAGCTGTGAATTTCTCATAGGTTTAGTTAGGTTGAGTCAAAATTATGTAAATAATTATGTACCGCTGCTTTTGTAACGGAAATAATAGTTAAATAATTGGGCTTGTAATTGTATTACGTAACAAATAAAGCAATAGTTGTGTTTTTGTTAACTTGCAGCGAATTAATATCGCTATGAATGACGTTTTAGGACAAGCCATATTTGACCACCATCGTAAGCTATCTGGCAGTACACTCTGGATAAATAATAAATATGGCCCTAAAGAGGAAATGCCAATAGCCACCTATTTTAGGGGGGAGGATGATATGCCCGATATTGAATGGATGGCCCTTGAACAATGCCGCGGTAAAGTTTTAGATATTGGGGCAGGGGCAGGTAGCCATGCTTTTTTTTTACAGGAACAAGGCCTTGATGTTACCGCAATTGATATTTCTCCGTTATGCGTTAAAACCATACAGGAGCGGGGCGTTAAAAAAGTAATTGAGGCTGATGTACTTATTTATCAGGGTAAATATGATACTTTGGTATTACTAATGAATGGTATTGGCTTAGCCGGTACTTTAAGCGGGTTAAAAGATTTGTTGACCCACCTTAAAACTTTATTGAATAAGGGCGGGCAGATCTTGTTTGATTCATCAGACGTTGCTTATCTGTATGAAGGGAATTTGCCCAAGCAGGGCTACTACGGCGAAATTCAATATCAATACGAATATAAAAAACTAAAAACCGAATGGTTTAACTGGCTTTATGTTGATGAACATACACTACAGCAAATAGCCATTGAAACAGGTTATACCATGGAAGTGTTAATAGAAGATGAATTTGGGCAATACCTGGTAAGGTTAACCACTTAACCTTTATTTGCTTTAAACACCCGCATAAAATTACCGCCAAATATTTTGGCAACATCCTTTTCGCTATAGCCAATTTTTAATAATTCGGTTTTTATTTTAGGATAATCGGCAACGCTATCCATTTCTTGCGGGAATGATTCTGAACCGTCAAAGTCCGATCCGATACCAACATGGTCAACACCTATCAGTTTTGCTATATAGTCAAAATGCTTAATCAGCATACTTAACGGTGGGCGCACCAGGTTTGATTCTGCCTTATACATAGCGCTTAATCTTTCGGTAGCTAAGTCGCGGTCATGGTAAATGTTTACCAACGAGTCAAGCTCTGGTCTATGAGCCCTGATAAACGTGTTTTCTTTTTCGGTATAGGTACTGTCAACAAATCCGCTGTAAAAATTAACAAACACTACGCCGCCGTTTTTAGCTATTGCCTGCAATTGCGGATCTTTTAGGTTACGGCGGCTTTTATCTAAATTCCATACGCAGCTATGTGAGGCGATAACGGGTTTACTGGTTGTGGCAATTACATCATAAAATGTTTTTTCGCCTACGTGCGATACATCAACCATCACACCCAGATCATTCATGTGGTGTACTATCTGTTTGCCAAAATCTGTTAATCCTTTATGTTTTAGCGTATCGGGCTTCGTTGTTTCGGTTGCTGCTGATGTGGCCCAGCTGGTGCTGTTGTTCCAGGTTAGTGTCATGTAGCTCATGCCGCGTTTAGCCAGCTGATCTAAATAATCCATGCTGTCTTCTATCATGTGGCCACCCTCAACACCAATTAAGGCGGCCAATTTGCCTTTTTTAACTGTGGCTGTTAGTTGCTTAGGGGTAGTAACCAAAGCTATTTTATCGGGGTAGCGTTTTATCAAAGCAAAAAGCGAATCTATTTCGCGATTAGCCATGGCGTTGGCGGTGCCTTTGCCATAAGTATCACCACACCAAATCGAGAATATTTGCGCGTTCAATCCACCTTGTTTAGCGCGTACAAGATCGAAGTTGCCTTCTGTTTGCAGTTGCCCCAGGTCATGCCCGGTAATTAACTCGTTTGATATAGCGTCGTTATGGGTATCAACCAATAATTGTGCTTTCGCGTTGATAGCCAGTGGCAAGAATAGAATTAACAGCAATTTTTTCATGTTGTAAGTTAAAATAAAAATTAGCCCGATGCAAAAGTTAATGTCATTTGTGCTTTTAATTAAACTTTAACCCTTTTATTTGTTCTATACTACAAAAAACATATATACATGAAAAAGCTATTTATACTCACAGCACTAATCGTAGCAAGCTATTCTACCTTTGCGCAAAATTTTGTTGACCTGCGCCGTAAAATTGAAGTAACCGGCATAGCCGACCAGGAAGTTACCCCCGATATTATAAACGTTACCATATCCCTGCAAGAATACATTAACGGAAAAACAAAGGTTACAATTGAACAATTAGAGAACCAGTTGGAAGGTGCTATCCGGGATGCCGGCGTCCCGAAGGAAGATTTTACAATTAATAATTTATCAGCCTATAATAATACCTATCAAAAAAAGAAGAATCCTGATTTTTTGGCTTCTAAACAATATGGTATTAAGTTTCATGACCTGAACAGGTACAACCAGATACTAAGCAAGATTGATCCTAAAGGCATACAAAGTACTTATATTGATAGTTATAATTATTCAAAGATAGACCAGCTTAAAAACGAGTTAAAGCTTAAGGCACTATTGGCGGCCAGGAACAAAGCAGGTTTTTTGCTGCAAGGCATAGGCGAGAGCCTGGGCCATGTAATTAATATTACCGAAAGCGATAACAGCAGCTACCCACAACCACGGCAGATGATGTTTAAAAGCATGGCCCTTAATGAGGTCAGGCTTACACCCGCTGAATCAGACATCGACGTTAAGAAAATAAAATTAAGCTTTCAGATAAACGCGGTGTTCGAGATTAACTAGGAGCGATGAACGCTTTTAAAAGCAATTTATAACGCCGTAGTTATTATTAACTGTGGCGTTGTTTATTTTGGTATGCTATAGTTAAATATAAAACTGGTGTGGTTCGAGTCTTTAACGGGTACAATAGGGCTTAATGCCGTACCATTATAGGTTAAGCTGGTGGTAAAAGTAGCCGTTGGGGTAGATATTGCTTCAACAGTAACTGTATGCCCTGGCTTAGGTACAAAGCTGTAATTTATGCTTGTTACATCAACATCTTCCTTGGTGTAAAAATCGTTGGTAACCGGATCAGTCTCTGTTATATAATAATCAAATTTTTGGGCACTGCTTATTTGTACAACAAAATTTTTTTTTGCAGGTGTTGTGTCAGTAATTGTGCCATCATTCTTTTTGCATCCAAAAAGGCAAACCAATACTAATATAGATAGACAGATGTTTTTCATTTATAAAATTTGTATTAAAGTAATAACGCTAAGTTAAGTTAATTCGTATTCAAAATCAATCGTGGCTCGTCATAAGCTATCATTTGCTCACGTTCGGCCGTTGGTATTTGTACAGATTTGTTGGCTTTGTAATCATAGCAAATACAAACTGTTTTACCGGTAGTGCAAATCTCTTCGTCGGTTTGAGTTATCCTAACCAACACGTGCATAACATCAAAACTGCTGTTGCCAATGCGCACAACGCGCACGTAACAGGCTATTTGGTCATGTAAAGTTATCGGCTTTAAATAATTTACTTCAGACCTGCCCACAATAACGCCATTCTCGCTAAAATTCCAGTTGATGGCCTCTTTCCAATAATTAAAACGGGCAATTTCAAAATAGGTTAGGTATATGGCATTGTTAACGTGTCCCACCGCGTCTATATCCGAAAAGCGAATAGGTATCGCCGTCTTAAACTTATAATCTGATAGTTTTTCAGTCATTAAGTGCCAATATGTCTGTTAATAATTGATTAAAGCGACAAATAGTCATTAAATACTACTCAAAAAGCCATTGGTATAGCTATTGATTAAGTGAATACGAAGTTAAACAAAAGA
>JACMRC010000041.1 GCA_014376655.1 Mucilaginibacter sp.
CATTACATCATTACCCAAAACATCAACCATTTTTATAGTGACGTTTGAGTTTCGCGACAGCATGTATTTTAAGTTGATCTGGTCGGTTATAGGGTTAGGATAAACCTCTACACTGCTTAATAATTTATCGTCGGCCCGTGGTACGGTTAATTTAGTACTTGATATTACGCCCGGCTTTATTGGCGGCAGGGTAAATGTTAACACGTTCTTTTTTAATTTCTTTTTAAAAGGCGAGTAGTTTATCGAGTCGTGATTGGGGAGTTGCATCGCCGTAGCAAGCGCACAGTTCAAGGATATTGCTATTGCAATTATTAGTATCCATGAATTAGTGGAGGTAAAATTTTTCCTCATGCTTTACAATTAGTTTTCGTGTACAAAAGTATAAATAAAGATTTCATCAATTTTCAATATGCATACTTTTATTACACTATTTAACAATATTTAACATAGATGGTTTAACCACTAACAATTTAATTACTTATACGTTTATACATTTTATAATTTCTAACCCAAATATTTTAATAATTTTGTGCGTTTTAAATAAAGAGAGTGTCGCAACATAAAGATCTACAAAAACTGACAGCTGCAGGGCTCCTTATCAGTTTAGGAATTATCTACGGAGATATTGGTACCTCTCCGCTATACGTTTTCAAAGCCATCGTTGGTGATCAGGCCATTTCAGAAATTTTAATATTGGGCGGCGTGTCCTGTATTTTCTGGACGCTAACATTGCAAACCACGTTAAAATATGTTGTTATTACCCTTAGGGCTGATAACAAAGGCGAGGGTGGTATTTTCTCCCTCTTCTCGTTAGTGCGCCGTAAAGCTAAATGGCTCATAGTCCCCGCAGTAATAGGCGGTTGCGCGCTACTTGCCGATGGTATTATTACACCGCCAATCACAATTTCTGCAGCTATTGAGGGTTTGATCCCTAAATTCCCGCATCTACATACAGAGCCTGTTGTAATAGCCATCATAGCTGGTTTATTTATTATTCAACAGTTTGGCTCATCAATGGTAGGTAAGGCTTTTGGCCCTATTATGTTTATATGGTTTACCATGATGGGCGTTTTAGGCATGGTGTTTATTGTTCAAGACCCAACCATAATAAAAGCTTTAAACCCATACTACGCATTCCAACTTTTAACAAGTCATACTTATCACGCATTCATCATATTGGGCGCAGTATTTTTATGTACTACCGGGGCCGAGGCTTTGTATTCAGATCTTGGGCATTGCGGTCGCAAAAATATTCAGATCAGCTGGATATATGTTAAAACCTGTTTGATATTAAACTACCTGGGGCAAGCGGTGTGGTTATTGCAACACAATGGGCAGGTTTTAGATCTTAACCTGCTTAATCCGTTTTACCAGATAATGCCGGTGTGGTTTTTAAATTACGGTATTGGTATAGCAACAATTGCCGCAATTATTGCCAGCCAGGCTTTAATATCAGGCTCTTTCACACTTATTGCCGAGGCAGTAAGGCTTAACTTATGGCCTAAAGTAAAAATCCATTACCCGAGCGAGCAAAAAGGGCAGTTATATGTATCGAGCGTTAACTGGCTGCTATGCGCCGGTTGTATAGGCGTAGTTTTATTGTTTGAACATTCTGACAGGATGGAGGCGGCTTACGGCTTAAGTATTACTGTGGCAATGTTAATGACCACTATATTGGTATCGCGCTTTTTACGCCGTAAAAAAGTGCCAAATTATATTGTTAACACTTTTCTTGGCATGTATTTGCTGATAGAGGGTACTTTCTTATATGGTAACTTAAACAAATTTAAAGACGGTGGCTGGTTTACTTTATCTATAGGTGCATTTTTGTTCGCTGTTATGTGGACCTGGCATACTGCGCGTAAAATACGTAACCGCTATGTTAAGTTTGTTGAGATTGATGAATACTACAATATTATTAAAGAGTTAAGTGACGATGAAACCGTACCTAAATACGCGTCGCAACTGGTGTATTTAACCAGCGCTAACTTTAACTCGGAAGTTGAATCGAAAATTATTTACTCTATCCTGCAAAAGCAACCTAAACGGGCCGATGTTTATTGGTTGGTACACGTTGATGTGGTGGATGAGCCTTATAAAAAAGAATACGAAGTTGATGTATTGGTTCCAAACAAACTGATAAGGATAGACTTTAAGTTAGGTTTCCGTATTGAGCAGCAAATAAACCTATTGTTTAGGCGCGTGGTTGAGGACCTGGTTAAAAACGGCGAAGTTGATATTACCAGCCGTTACCAATCACTAAACAAACATAAAATTGTTGGCGATTTTAGGTTCGTTGTGATTGAGAAGGTACTTTCGCGATCGCATAACCTGTCTTTTTATGAGAAGGCCATTATGGCATTTTACACTTATCTTAAAAAAATAAGCTTATCAGAAGAGCGCGGTTTTGGACTGGACCTAAGCTTTGTAACCATAGAAAAAGTACCATTAATGCTGGCTGCACCGGAAACCGTGGATATAGTGCGCGTAATGCCGACACATAAAATTTAATTTGTTAAAAACATTTTAAGCTAATATTTCTTCAATATTAATACAGATTTTCAAAATACATTTGATAACTGTATTTATATGTCTATGAAACATCTATTAATAGCAATTTTATGCCTGATTTCTGTAGAAGTTAGCGCTCAACAGGTAACTGATACGACCAAGAAGAAACTTGGGGATACCATAAAGAAGGATCTATTTACCGCTCCTGATACTGTCAAAAAGTTACGCTCTAAAGTTTGGGCCTTCGTCCCGGCTGCTGTTGCTGTCAGTTACGGTGCTTTGTCTTTTGCTATCCACCCTATCCGCAGGGTAGATTATTATGTCCAAACTGAGACTAATAAAACCGGCCCGAATTTTAATTCAAAAGCCGAAAACTACTTCCAGTATGCGCCAGTTGCGATGGTATATGGCTTAAACTTAGTTGGTATTACTGGTAAAAACCGCTTTATAGATCGTACTGCGCTATTAGGACTTTCGGCAGGGATATTAAGTATCACAACTTTTACAACTAAAAAATTAACACATAGGCTGCGTCCCAATGGTGCAGATTACTTGTCGTTTCCTTCGGGGCATACAGCGAATGCCTTTATGGGAGCTGAGTTTTTAGCGCAGGAATATTCAGAGAAATCGTACGTGTATACCGCTATTGGCTATACTTTTGCTGTTACTACCGGTGTATTTAGAATGTACAACCGCGATCACTGGTTTAGTGATGTTGTGGCCGGCGCAGGTGTGGGTATAATATCTACCAAACTATCATATTTGATATACCCATATATTAGAAATGCACTTACCCATACCGATAAAAAAGGCAAAAGCACTATGATTATGCCTTTTTACCAGGAAGGGGTGCCTGGCCTATCATTCGCCATGCAGTTATAAAAGGTGATGTTTTTAATTATACCGCCCTTTGCGCTGTTGATCTTCAAGGAACCAAGAAACAAATAATTTTTGCTCGGTTCTAACAGAATATAGTCCCGGTAAATTTTTTAAGTAACGGTCGTCATAATATATAAAGTGCTCAAAGCCCAGGCTAATGTTTTTGGTTATGTTAACCGTAATCCGGGGTTTTAAAATACTTATGTTATTTACACCGGGGCTGCCTACATAAGTATGTAAAAAGAAATAATAATAAACAAACGAAACGCTCATGGCGTTACCCACATTTAGTGTCGATTCAAATTTAGCTTCTACACCATTATCAAAAGTATAGTCTCTTATTTGTGTTGTATCAGGGCCAAACCGGGTGCTGTTACCGGCTAAAGGCATCAGGGCCAAATGCGCGTTAGTATAAAGATTAATGGTTGGGCTTACAGGGTATTTAGTAAAAATACCGCCACCAATACCAAGCGCCCCTAACTCAAATGTTTTGTTGTCCCAATAGTCGTCGTACTGAAAAAGGCCATATAAAACTGATAGCTTACCAAAACGGGTTTTGGCACCAGTATTATCGCCGAGTAATATACCGTACCCAGTAAGGTTATCTAATAGTTTTCTGCCCGATCCAAAACTGAACTCGGTGCGAAGCCTGAAAAAGTCAAACGGTTTGCGGTAGCGTTCTTCAAATGGATTTCCGTAATCAAACTGGATGTTTAATAACGCTTCAGAAGGGCCTTTTCCAAATACTTTATTATTGTCCTGGTTTATTTTATGTAACCCGGTAAATATGGTAATGTTAAGCGGCTCTTTTTGATAAACTTCCTTAGTGGTTTTTCTAAAAGATTTACCTTGTAATAACCTATTTAGCCCACGCACAGGATCAACCAGACCAGCTGCAATTTCGCGGAAAACTCTGTTGCCTCCAGTCGTTCTATCGTCTAATATATTAGAGCTTAAACGGTAGAATATTTCGCCTAAAAATGCGCCATTTAGCGGGGTGTTAATTAAGTCGTTGTAGGATGGTCGTGTAGTTTCGCCAAAATACTCCCAAATTAAGCTGCCACCAATTGCAAAGGGAATTGACTGAACGTAATTATAACCCTGACTACGCGCGGCATTAAAATACATCGAACCAGTGTATGGGTGCCCGATGAAATTTACACCAAATCTATCAGAATCCCATTCCCAACCTTGTTGTATGTTATATTTCCAGCTGGATGGGCCTATATGCGAAAAGTCTTGGTTTAATACAAATCTATCCAAGGTCCAGGTAAACACGTTAACCCCCAATACGCCCAGTACCGGTTTCCATATCGGATATTTTTTGTTAAGTGTTATATCATCGTTTAAAAGATCTCCATACTTGTTTTGAATGGTGGTATCTATCAGCGGGTTTTTTTTAGGCTGATTACCAGTTGAGTCAACTAACGTTTTTGCTTTGACTTCTTTTATCTGTTTTAATTGCTCTTTACGGGGCCCATTGCCGGGTTTTATGGTGTCAACAGGGGTGACTATTTGAGCCGACGCGGTAGTTGCGGCGAAAAGAAATAAACAAATACCGCCAATAAATTTAAAGTACAAGTTTTTCATAACACGGGGTAGATTAATAGTTATAGATACAACTATTAATATGCCTAAGTGTTTCGATTTATAATAATAGCTGGCTTTGTGCTATTTGTACCTGATTTTATAACCTAATATTATTGCCGAAAATAAAAAGGTTATGGCGTTAGCCGCCGCCACCGGTACGCTTGGTGTCATAATACCATATATCAGCCATAAAAATGTACCTACTGTAAATACCACGTACATGGATAAAGAGATGCCCGAAGTATCTTTGGTGCGGATAGTTTTAACGGCCTGCGGCAAAAACGAAACGGTGGTGCTAAAAGCAGCTATAAAGCCTATAATTTCAATGTAACTCATTGTGAATGTGCAAATATGCGAATGTGCAAATATGCAGATTATTTCAGAATTAACACAACACTTAGTGTTAATTTAACACTAAGTTATTTTTTGACTAATTTATTCGCTTAATAGTCTATCAGTTAATTATTTGCACATCTGCAAATTCGCATATCTGCACATTAATTTGCTTTACCCAATTTACTGTTCTTGTAGCTATAAGTAAAGTAGATAACCAACCCTATTACCAGCCATATTAAGAAGCGCAGCCAGTTGGTATAGCCCAATTGTGTCATCAAATAAAAACAGCTCATTAGGCCTAATACGGGGATCAACGACAGGTTTTTAATAAAGCACAATACCGTTAATACCGCGGCTAAAATGATGAATAAAAACATCGGGAAGTTCTCGTGCGCTTTGTCGCCCGAAAATAGCTCGGTGATGGGTGTCCAAAACCCTATCATGCCTGCTATAAATAATACCGGAACAATAAATTTAGAGTTGATATAAGGCAAATGGAAACGGCCTTTATGCGCGCCTTCTCTCGGCAGTAATAAAACCCCGCCGCAAACCAATACAAACGCAAATAGGGTGCCTATACTTGTCAGGTCGGTCACCTCAGTTAAATTCATAAACAATGCCGGTATAGCCACCACAAAACCGGTAACTATGGTAGCAAATGATGGTGTATGGTATTTTGGGTGGATGCGCGAAAATGCTTTAGGTAGCAATCCATCACGGCTCATAGCCATCCAAATGCGTGGCTGGCCTAATTGAAATATCAGCAATACACTGGCAGTAGCTATAACCGCGCTGATAGATATTACGTAGCTTATCTTACTCAATCCTACTTGTTTAAATACAAACGCCAATGGGTCGCCAACATTAAGGTCCTTATAACTTACCATGCCGGTAAGCACAAGCGCAATTAATACATAAAGTACCGTACAAATAATAAGCGAATAGATCATACCACGTGGCAAATCGCGCTGCGGGTTCTCGCATTCTTCGGCAGTGGTTGATATGGCATCAAAACCTATATAGGCAAAGAAAACGCCCGATACGCCTTTCATTACGCCGCTAAATCCGTTAGGTAAAAATGGGTGCCAGTTGGCTGGTGTAACATAAAAAAAGCCGATAACAATTACGGCCAAAACAACAGCTATTTTTAAATATACCATTGCGTTAGTAGCCTTCTTAGTTTCGCGGATACCGATGTAAACCAAATAGGTAATAGCAATAACAATTGCCAGGGCAGGTATATTAGCTATAAATTTAATATTACCAAAACCCGGGGCATTTGTCCAGGCCATAGCATGGGCTTTCATGCTATCGGTAATGTCTGCCAAATGGCCACTGGCTGTTAATTGCGTAACGCTTTCATGCGCACGGAATGCGCTGAAATAATCCATAGTTAAGTATTGCGGCAAATGGATGTTAAACCCTTCTAACAGGTTAACAAAATACTCGCTCCATGATATAGCTACAGCTATGTTGCCAATGGCATATTCCATTAAAAGGTCCCAACCAATTATCCAGGCTATCAACTCACCAAACGATGCATAAGCGTACGTATAAGCACTGCCCGCTACAGGTATGCGTGATGCAAATTCAGCATAACACAAAGCAGAGAATCCGCAGGTAATAGCCGTAATTATAAATAGTATAGTAACACCCGGGCCGCCCTCGAAAGAAGCTATACCGATAGTTGAAAAAATGCCTGCGCCAACTACCGCAGCTATCCCCATCAGGGTAAGATCGCGTACGTTTAATTCTTTTTTTAGATGTGTGCCTGAATGCTCTGCATCGCTAAAGCCGCTGGCAACATCTGCTAATATTTTGCTAATTGATTTTTTACGAAAAACGCTATTGGACATGCTTATTAATTTGCTGTGCTAAAACCAAACATAACCATTTTTTTGTTGGGATATAAGTATATGCTTACTTTGCAACCATGAAAATAGGAATAAAGGCCGTTCTATACAAATTAAGGTATTTTTTTATACCCTACCTGGTAATAATAGCCGCCTGTTTAATCATAAAACTTACATACACCCGGGAAGAGATTTACTTTGCCGTTAACGCCCGCAACTGGCCTTGGGCAGACTATATAGCACACTATATCACCAATATAGGCGATGGTTTGACAACCATACTGTTAAGCGCAATACTGTTATTGTTCAGTTATCGTAAGGCGTTTGTTTTGGCAGGCGGTTATGCAGTAAGTTCTATTGTGGCGCAATCAGTAAAGTTTGTTGTTAATGCGCCAAGGCCGAAGCTATACTTCCAGGATCAATTGGCAAAAATCCATTTTGTTGCAGGGACAGATCAGTTAAGCGTTCATAGTTTCCCATCGGGCCATACAGTTACCGTATTTTCTACTGCTTTAATATTAGCTTATTGGTGTAAAAATAAATTCTGGGGATTGCCTTTGGTGTCGCTTGCAGCTTTGGTTGGTTATTCGCGCATGTATTTAAGCCAGCATTTTTTTGAGGACGTAACTGCCGGTTCGGCGATAGGGGTGATTGTGACCACGATATGGGTTTATTGGACAGAGAACAGGGAATTTTTAAAGTCCCCCGCATGGAGCAGGGGACTGTTAGGGAAATAATATAAATATTGTCATTTCGAAACGTAGTGAGAAATCTTAAACTTGCGATATATAGCGCGGCGTATAAGATTTCTCACTCGTTCCTCGTATCGAAATGACATATTGGTTACTCGTACGTCAATCTTCTTTTCTTTTGGATATATATTATCAAAAATACCACTAAGCCTATAACAGCAAGTACCAATATCCCTGTTATTAATACAGGTGATATCCCCTTAGCATTTGATAAATATTGATCGTTTCGCTGCAACTCGGGCGATAACTTGATAGAGTTAACAAACCTTTTATACTCACCGGCTACAACCTCTTTACGGGCATTTGGATATACGTACTCAAAAATATAAGTGGCGGCATTGGTATATAGCAGCACAATATTTCTTAATTGAATATCCCCTTGTCCGTTATCAGTTGATAGGGTGAAGGTTTTAGCCTTTAGCTTGCCAATAGTGGTATCGCGTACAAACTGCGCACTTGAGTAACTGGATTCGCCTTGGATATTCTTAACGTTTTCTTTCAGTACATTATCCAGATCGCGTTCTTTTTGTAACGGCTTTGTGTCTTTAGCGTTAGGGGTCCTTAATACAACCACATAACCTAATGTAGAGTTTGAAGAATATACCTGCTGACCCAAAGTATCAGTTTTTTGATAAGCAGAAGGTAATGATACAGTAACCAGGCTATCAATTTTAACCGGGGTTAACTCTTGCTGGCTAAATGCTGTAAAGGCAGATAATATAAGTGTTGCAGAAATTAATATCTTTTTCATACCTATACCTGCCCTAAAACCGTACCAAAGTTACCGTTTTGGGCATTTTATGACATTGGTATAGACAAGTACGGTATACCAGACATACGAAGTTTTAAAAACTTCGTATGTCTTAATTTAGGTTGTATTACAGTTAGTTACCTATTGTAATTTGGCAATTTCATCTTTAATAAAAGTGGCCAATTCTTTAACATAACCAGCGCTAAAATCAAACTGAATGCCTGCTGTTTCGTAGATCTCCTTAATTGTTTTGGTGTAACCTAATTTTAGGGCAGCTAAGTATTGTTCCAGTGCTTTCTCCGGGTTTTCTTTATAGTTTTTATATACAGCTATGGCACCTAATTGCGCGAAACCGTATTCGATGTAGTAGAACGGGATCTCGAAAATATGCAGTTGTTTCTGCCATAAGTTAGCTTCGGCTTCTTCAAGTCCTGTCCAGTCGGCAAAGCCTGCGCCAAATGGCTCATAGATCTTCAACCAGGCTTCGGCACGTTCTGATGCCAAATGGTCAGGGTTGGTATATATCCAGTGCTGAAACTGGTCGACAACCGCTACCCATGGCAGGGTTTTTAATACATCAACCAACTGGTCGCGTTTGGCGCGTTTCAAATCCTCTTCATTATCAAAAAATACATCCCATTTATCCATCGATATCAATTCCATCGACATGGAAGCCAATTCTGCAACTTCGCTCGGGCAATGTTTAAAGTCGTTCAACTCTAAATCGGCAGTTAAAAAGGTATGCACCGCGTGGCCGCCTTCGTGTACCATAG
>JACMRC010000347.1 GCA_014376655.1 Mucilaginibacter sp.
AATCTGATATCACGTTAAAGCAAACACTGTCCGGGGCGAGTTCCACCAAGCAGCGCGACTCTATAAAAAATGCTGCCGAGGATTATACCATGCGTAAAAGCATCAATTTTACCGATGTGCATAAAGAGCGTGTGAATACAACGAAACCTGCACGAGTGTATGACGTTGAGAACTTCCATGCCAGCTATGCTTATACCGAGTATGCGCATCATGATTTTATTACAGAAAGCGACCTGCAAAAAACATACAGGTTAGAGTTTGCTTACAATTACGCTACCGAGCCTAAGTATATTAACCCGTTCGAGAAGATCATTAAAAGTAATATGCTGGCGCTGATCCGGGATATTAATTTTAGCCTGGCACCAACCCGGTTAAACTTCAATATTAATTTTAACCGTTTCTATTCAGAAAATTCGTTGCGTAATAATGACCCGGCTAACCCGGTATTTATCCCAACCAGTTATAATAAAAACTTTAACATCATCCGTACGTATGGTGCCGGCTGGAAACTTACTAAATCATTAAAACTGGATATTGATGCTACCAACCTATCGGTAGTTGATGAGCCTTATGGCCGTTTAGACGGGTTAAAAATTGATACCTTATGGCGAAATATCCGCAAGCTGGGCCGTACCACAAATTATAACCACACGCTTGATCTGACCTACACTGTGCCGTTAAATAAAATACCGTACATGGATTGGGCAACGCTAAATACCCGTTATACCACGCATTTTACCTGGCAGGCCGCTCCCGAGTTTGCTATAAACAACCCGCAGTTTAACGTGGGTAACAGTATACAAAACGCGCGTAGCATACAGTTAGATCCGGCTATTGATTTTACCAGGATATACAACAGGTTTGATTTCCTGAAAAACGGAACCGATCCTAAAAATAGCTTTTTAACCAGGTTTGTGGTTGGGTTTATAACCAGTATTAAAAGTGCAAGCGCTAACTATAACCGTACAGATGGTACATTTTTACCGGGGTATTTACCGCAATCAAATTTGTTTGGCGAGGATTTGAGCTATGACGCGCCGGGCCTTGGCTTTTTGTTAGGTAGCCAGGCTGATATCCGTGGTAAAGCGATAAGCAATAACTGGATCTCAAGAGATACGCTGCAAAATCAGCTTTATTTACAAACAGTTAGAGAGGACCTGCAACTTAGGGCAAGTGTTGATCCATCACCCGATCTGCGGATCCAGCTAACAGCCTTTAAAACACAGGACCGTACTTACCAGTCTAACTTTAAATTTTTAAGCAGCAGCGGCGATTTCGAAAACCTGGCACCATCAACCACTGGTGATTACAACATATCCTATTTTTCGTTGGCTACGGCTTTTTCAAGAGAAAGTGGAGTTAACAATACCTCGGTACCGTTCCAAAAATTCCTGGATAACCGGGCTGAGATATCAAAACGCTTAGGCAAAAACAATCCAAATTCGGGCGGGGTAGGTGCAAGCGGTTTTGCAGATGGCTACGGGCCAAACTCGCAAAACGTACTGGTGCCGGCGTTCCTGGCGGCTTATACAGGTAAGGACGCGTCGGGCGCAAACCTAACGCAGTTTCCAAGTATCCCTATCCCTAACTGGCGGGTAAAATATACGGGCCTGGGCCACATGTCTTTCTTTCAAGAACTTTTTGAGTCATTTGATATCGACCATGAATATCGGTCATCTTATTTAGTGAGTGGTTACAATACTTTATTGCAATACAAAGAGGCCAACGGTGCATCAAGCGCAAGGGATGTTAATAACGATTTCCTGCCGCAATACCAGTTTTCGCAGATCAGTATAATAGAGCAATTTGTACCACTGATTGGTATCACCGTAAGGTTTAAAAATAATGTTACAGCCAATGCGGAATACCGCCAAACACGCGACTTGAACCTTAGCTTGCTAAACAGCCAGCTTACCCAGTTAAATACCCGGGTTATTGGTTTCGGCTTTGGGTACAGGACAAAAAACTTCAGGTTCCCGTTTGGGTTGTTTAACAACCTGATACTGAAAAACGACCTGAACTTTAAGCTTGACTTTGCGCTGCGTGATAATAAAACATTAATATACCAGGCTGATGTTACTGCCGCGCAAATATTATCAGGCGCGCAAAATATTACCTATCGCCCGGCGATAGATTATACCATAAGTCAGCGTTTTATCCTGAATATATTTTACGATACCAACATGACTAAGCCATACACCTCGCAGGCTTTCAACACATCATTTACCAATTTTGGGTTTAACTTGAAACTGTTGTTGCAGTAAGTTGTTTTTTGTTCTCTGCTGCTTTTTCTGCTTCGTTCTGTTGTTTCTTTAATTCGCGTTTTAGCTTACGCTCGGCACGTCGTTTTATACGCATTTCTTTTTTTAGCTGGCGATTTGTTTTGTTAAGATCTCCTTGAGCCATTCTTTCGGTTGCCGCTTTTTCTGTTTTTTCACCGTAGCCTACAGAGGGTTTGAGGCCGGTTAGGAAGGACTGCCAGATGGTTTTAAAGAAGGGTGAATTTATGGGGCGTACGTAATTAACATTAAATGTACGAGGGATCAATCCTTCTTTGTCGGGGTTGTCATGTTTCAGGATAAACAAATTGGCAAATAATGATACAATAAGTTTGTTTTTAAGTACTGCGTTAGCGGTATCGGCCTTTAAAATATTTACTTTCAAATCATTATATAGCAAGGTGACCTTACCCTTTGAAACTCTGCTGTTGGCTTTAAAATCAAATTTAAATGATTTAAGTGTGCCCGAAGTTATTTTAACCATAGCCAATGGTACTACAGCAGGGTTTACAGCCTGCAAGCTCATAACACCCAGTGTGCCCTTATAGGTATAAGAAAGCGCCTTATCTGTTAAATTAAAAGTTAACAAAAGATCAAGCCTGCCTTTGTCCATAAAATAGGTGGTAAGCTGTGTAGTGCTGATGTTGTTTTTTTGCAGTGCTGCTTTATTGCTGGTAAGATTTAATATGGTGCCATGCGTATTATTAAACTGGATAGTGCCATCGTTATTTGATTTTTTATTATGCTCGGTGTAACTAACATTAATGCGCCTTATTTTAACGGTATCAATTTTTAGGTCGGTGTGCAGGTCATGAATGGCCATGCTTGGAAAACTTTTTATTTTATTTTTTTTAGAAGGCGGTCTGTTTGGATTAGTAAACAGATCAAGCGAGCCATTGCTTATTATTAAGCTTGATGCAGCAAGGTCGCGATATTTATGATAGAGTAAAAAATCGAAATTATTTAACTGTACCGAGTCAAGATGCATGGTATATCTGTCCATCAAGGTCCGGTTAAAAAATCCATGTGCGTTAATAGGCTCAAGTGTTAATCCTTCCATGTTTAACTGAGATGTTAAGGTAGATAACTTTACCTTTTTAACGCTGTAGGTGTATAGGCCGTTGGGCGAGTTGCCTTTATAGTTGTTTAATTCGGTTACTATATCCTTGCAGTAAAGCAGTCGTGAACTGTCTTTTTGCGTTACCGAGTCTATCAGAAGATCATTAGCATGCATGTTCATTTCTTTTAATTCGGACACCGCTAATTTACGGCCCGAATAATCGGTGTATTTAAACATTACATCATTTAAAAAGATATCACTAACATGAATATATTTTAACGATTTGGATATTTTTTGCCATGCGGTACGATTATCGGCGTTTATGGTGTCTTTGGTCTGATTTAGCCGATAGCTCATGTTTACTTCAGGTTCAGTTAGCGTAATCCTGTCAATATCAAGTATATGCTTAAAGTATAATTTAAACGGGTGGATATGCGATAGTACTAATCGCTTTACGTGCAGCTCGGTTAAGTTATTAGGGGCAAGGTGTTGTTTTTGGCGGCGGGCGTAAACTGCGGTATCAACTTTAAGGTTAATGTTGTAAATAATTATCCGCCCTTCTAACACATGTAATTCGGCCGCCGAGAAATCAACATTATATAAACTATCTGTACTGCTTAAAACAGCGCTTTTAACCTTTGCCGACAGTATGGGCGACCAATACCTGTCAACAAAAAATGCCAACCCGAAAAGCAACAACAAAAACACCCCAAAACTTATCAGCGTTACTCTTTGCCACTTATGCTTCAGAAATTTTAACGCCATTGTTTATTGTTTGTTTTTTAGATTAGCTATCGAGTCCTTTTTTGCCTGCCTGCGGGCCTGGCGTTCTAATTTACGTTGTTTCCGATCAGTTTTAAACTGGTTAAACTTATCAACCAGGGTACTTACTTTGGCTACTACTTTATTAACCTTACCCTCGGTTTTTTTGTCGAAGCCAACACTTGGTTTTAACCCATCAAGCAATCCTTTATACAAAAAACTAAAGAACGAGGTGGTAGGCTCGCGTTGCAGATCAATTGGCCCGGGCCTAAACACGCCTTTCTTAGGATTATCATTCTCAATAATTAACGAGTTGGCAATTTTTGATATAAAGCCCTGTGTTTGTAACTGTGCCTGGCCATCAACCTTTTTAAGTAGTTGCACGTTTAGGTTGCGGTAGTAAAACTCCAGATGGCCTTTACTATTGTAGTTGTTGGCATCTACATTAAAGGTTAGCCTATCCACATCAGCGCTTTGTACGTGTACTAATGCTAACGGTTTTACCAACTTATCTAATATGCGGCCATCAAACTTACCCAACGTGCCCGAGTAGTTAAACGCTCCATTTTTAGCATTTAAATTGAATTTGAAATTTACCTGCAACGGCGCTACATCCATAAAATGGGTGTTAATGCTGGCCTTCATAAATGGGTTAACCTTCTTAGCATCGGCATCGTTAGTTACATTTAATATGTAGCCATTGGTGTTGGTAAATTTGATGATGCCGGTTTGCTGCGTAGTAGCATCCAACTCAGAATAGATGATATCTGTATGCTTAATATTTAATCGCGTTAGCTTCATATCCAGCGCCACGCGCTGCAAAGCCTGGTGTGGGTCCTTGCCTATCTTAATTGATTTTTTGCCTTTATAATTGCTGTTACTATAGATATTTACACTGGCATTAGCAACGTCCATAATACCGGCATATAGCTTCTGATCTCGTAGGAAACGTTGCAGATCAATATCTGTTATGGCTATCTTTTTAAATTTCAGCGTAAATATATCGCCCGATGTACCCAACTTTTTATAAAAATCGGTATGGTTATATCGTGGTAAAAAATCCACCTTATCCAGTATGATCTCGCGCTTGGCAGTCGAGAAATAGATCTGCTTCAACTCAGCATTATACATACTGTCGGGCGTGGCAATTTTATAGTCATGTAATACCAGCTCAACGCCTTTGGTGTAATAAAAACGCGTACTGTCTAAAGCTGATAAGGAGTCTATCAGTATGTGCGATATATTAATATCCAGATGTTTAAGTGCGGTTTGCTTGGTTACCGGGTTGCTTTTATTAATATAATTTACGCTGATGTCTTTTAACGATATAGAATCAATCCGCAACTGTTTGAAAATATTTTTAATGATCTGGTAAGGTGTTTTAGGTTGGCCAACCTTAACGGTATCATTAAAGCTATAGCGTTTGTTTACAATGGTAAGGTCGGGTTTATCAATGGTGATGTTATTAATTATCAGCACCTTCTCCTGATAGGCTTTTTTTGCCCCAACATTTTTTATACTTAGTTTTTTAACACTAAGTGTAAATAGGTTATCGGGCGCTTTTTTAGCGGCCACCAGTTTTTCGTACACTGCCGAATCGGGCACCAACTTAAAATCGCTAAGTGTAGCATCTCCGGATGCCAGGTCGAGGTCGAAATTAGAGTATTCGATATGATACAAGCTGTCGGTTGATTTTAGGATCATCTCCTTCAACTTCGCTTGTAGCAGCGGTTTCCATTTATCGCCGGCTATATATCTTTTATATAAATACCAACCGGTACCGCCTAATAGAAATATAAATACCAAAATAACTATGGGCCAAACGCGGATAGCGTATTTTTTTGGAGTATCAATTGTCGTCATTCAGTAAAGCTTTCATTAACAACACCAAAAGCGGCGTTTTGTTAAATATGAATTACTCCTGGACAAAATAATTAGGTTGCCACGGTAATTTAACTTTCATAATTCTGCCAATCTGTCATCTTGTATGTAAATTTTATGTATTTTTGCTGCTCAAATTTTTAATAACGATGATAGATTTGGTTATACCGGATAAAGCACATGATGAAAGCAGACAGGGAGAGGCTTTAGTATTGGACCCTGTTGTAGGGAAAA
>JACMRC010000348.1 GCA_014376655.1 Mucilaginibacter sp.
CAGATATTTTTTCAAATATTTTAAAAACACTGTTGTCTATTTCACATAAAATCTCGATATTTGCAAACTCTTTAATAAAAGGGGTTTAAAAATAATTGTCATGTCAAGAATTTGTGATCTAACAGGAAAGGCGTCAATAGTTGGTAACAACGTTTCTAACTCAAACCGCAAAACTAAACGCAGGTTTCATCCAAACCTTAAGCTTAAAAAGTTTTACATCCCTGAGGAAGATAAATGGATTACCTTAAAGGTATCTACATCTGCTGTTAAAACTATCAGCAAAAACGGAATAACAGCTTGTATCAACAAGTTTGTAAAAAAAGGATACATATAGTAGAAAGATTAGAGATTGAAGATTGGTGATTAGTTATTATATACTTCATCAAATCACTCATTCAATAATTCGCTCATTCAATAATTAATAAAGAGATGGCTAAGAAAGGTAATAGAGTTCAGGTAATATTAGAGTGCACAGAGCACAAGGCAACTGGTCAGCCAGGCATGTCTCGTTACATTACCACCAAGAACAAAAAGAACACAACCGAAAGATTGGAAATGAAAAAATTCAACCCGGTTTTGCGTAAAGTAACTGTTCATAAAGAAATTAAGTAATTAATTGAATCGGGCTTAATCACTCATTCAATAATTCACTCATTCAATAATTAAAAGAAATGGCAAAGAAAGTAGTTGCAACCCTGAAAGTTGCCGGTAAAGGCAAAGATTATTCAAAAGTTATTACCATGACTAAGTCTCCAAAAACTGGTGCTTATTCATTTAAAGAGCAAATCGTAGCTAACGAATTCGTTAAAGACGCAATTGCCGGTAAATAATCGGGGATAACCTTATATAATATTAAAGCCATCTTGTTTATACGAGAGGGCTTTTTTTTTGATGTGCAGATGCGTGGATATGCAGATGTGCAAATAGTTGAATAAAAGTACTTTAATCTGATGTTTATTAATTTGCACATCCGCATATTTGCACATCTGCACATCTAACACACATGGGACTATTTGATTTTTTTAAGAAAAAGGAAAGCACGCCGCAAGAACAGGAGGTGCTTGATGCCGGTTTAGAAAAAACCAAGGATAACTTTTTTTCCAAGATCACCAAAGTAATAGCCGGTAAATCAACTGTTGATGATGATGTACTGGATGAACTGGAAGAAGTACTGGTAACGTCAGACGTTGGCGTAAAAACTACGCTAAAAATCATAGAGCGGATCCAGGCACGCGTTGCCCGCGATAAATACGTAAGCACCGGCGATCTGCAGGGCTTGCTACGCGATGAGATCCAGCAGCTACTTGCCGAAAACAACAGTAACGATTTTTCGAGTTTTGAATACGGCACCCATAAGCCTTATGTAATTATGGTGGTTGGTGTTAATGGCGTGGGTAAAACCACCACTATTGGTAAGCTGGCTAATAAGTTAAAGCAAGCCGGTAACCAGGTAGTATTAGGCGCAGCCGATACTTTCCGTGCAGCGGCGGTAGACCAGATAAAGCTTTGGGGCGAACGTGTTGGCGTTAAGGTTGTGGCACAGGCAATGGGATCTGATCCTGCGTCGGTAGCGTTTGATACATTAAAGTCGGCAGTTGCTGCCGGTGATGATGTGGCAATTATTGATACCGCCGGCCGTTTACATAATAAGGTTGGTTTGATGAACGAGCTTACCAAGATCAAAAATGTAATGGAAAAGGTAGTACCGGGTGCACCGCACGAGATACTATTGGTATTGGATGCATCAACCGGGCAAAACGCCATTGAGCAATGCAAACAGTTTACCGAAGCTACTGCTGTAAACGCTTTAGCTTTAACAAAATTAGACGGCACAGCAAAAGGCGGTGTTGTTATAGGCATATCAGACCAGTTTAAAATACCGGTAAAATATATAGGCGTTGGCGAAGGTGTTGACCATTTACAATTGTTTGATAGAAAAGCTTTTGTAGATAGTTTATTTAAAGACTAAGCCCCCCAACCCCCTAAAGGGGGCGTGATGATGGATAGTGAAGCGATAAGATAAATAATGAAAACTAAAAATACTCAGCCGATACTTACCAAGAAACAACGTGTAAACGTGGTAACCCTTGGTTGTTCTAAAAATACTTACGATTCTGAGATCCTAATGGGTCAGCTTAAGGGCAATATGTTTGATGTTGTGCATGAGTCGGATAAAGTTGGCAAGGATGATATCATCGTTATAAATACCTGTGGTTTTATTGATAACGCCAAACAGGAATCTATCGACACCATATTACAATATAGCGAGCTTAAAGAACAAGGCAAGGTTGGAAAAGTAATTGTTACCGGCTGCCTGTCTGAACGTTATAAGCCCGAGCTGGAAGCAGAGATTACCAACGTTGATGCGTACTTCGGCACTAATGATCTGCAAAACTTATTAACCTCTATTGGCGCTAATTATAAGCACGAATTAATTGGCGAACGTTTGTTAACCACACCATCACACTTTGCTTATTTTAAAATTGCCGAAGGGTGTAATCGTCCGTGCTCGTTTTGTGCTATCCCGTTAATGCGTGGCAAACACTTGAGTACGCCAATGGAGGACCTGGTTAAAGCAGCTGAGAAATTAGCCAAAAACGGAACAAAAGAACTAATATTTATTGCGCAGGATTTAACCTATTACGGCCTTGACCTTTATGGCAAACGTAATTTAGACGAGTTGCTTCGCCGGATTTCTGACGTTAATGGTATCGAGTGGATCAGGTTGCAATACGCCTACCCTTCGGGTTTCCCGATGGAGATTTTGGACGTGATGAACGAGCGCAGCAATATCTGTAAGTATATGGATATGCCGTTGCAGCACATCAGCGATAATATGTTGAAATCAATGCGCCGCGGTATCAACAAGCAAAAAACCATAGACGTAGTAAATCAAATTCGTGATAAAGTACCCGGCATTGCCATGCGTACTACTTTAATAACCGGCTACCCCGGTGAAACCGAACATGACTTTGAAGAAATGCAGCGTTGGGTTGAGGATACCAAGTTCGACCGTCTGGGTTGCTTCACCTACTCGCACGAGGAAAAAACAGCAGCACACGCGTTGGTTGATAACGTACCTGAAGAAGTAAAACAAGCACGTGCCGACGCTATAATGGAGATCCAGCAGGAAATTTCTTTCGAAAAGAACCAGGAAAAAATCGACAAAACTTATAAAGTATTGATCGATAAAAAAGATGGTAATTTCTTTGTAGGCCGTACCGAATATGATTCGCCCGAGGTGGATAACGAGGTTTTAATTGACGCTACAGTTGATTATGCTACCATTGGCAGCTTTGTTAATGTAAAAATAGATACCGCCGAGGATTTTGACCTTTATGGACATATTGTAAAATAGGTATCACACTACTTCACATGCTTGTCATTTCGAAGCGTAGCGAGAAATCTTAAACGAGCGACCCGCCTGTCAAGCGTATAAGATTTCTCACTCGTTCCTCGTATCGAAATGACAACCTATTACCATATCTCTTTATCGACCTATTGTAAAATAATCCAAACCCATTGTGTAATACCCTAAATGATTTTACATTTGAGCAATGGACGTTGCCTGTATAAGCTATAAAGAAACGGGGTTCTTTTCCCCAACTGTAATTGATTACCTGGAAGGCAAGCCGGAATTAAGAGAATTTTATAGCCACCGCCCTGCCCTTGACGGCTTTGCCGAGCTCCTGAAAAACAAAAAAGTAGTTGCCGACAGAGACCTATTGGCAGATACCATAGACGACCAATACCAGCTTATTGAACAATACGCCCGCATTTGGGATGCTCAATTTTCTATCCCGCAACCAGTTCAGCAAAATATTGAAAGCCTTAGATTACCCAATACATATACTATTACTACTGGCCACCAGCTGAATATATTTGCCGGTCCGTTATACTTTATATATAAAATAGTTACTGCCATAAAGCTTACACAACAGCTAACGGCGCAGTTTCCTGATAAAAATTTTGTGCCTGTTTACTGGATGGCGTCCGAAGATCATGATTTTGCCGAAATAAGCTACACCACCATTGGTGGCAAAAAAGTGCATTGGTGGCTGGAAGCGTCAGGCGCGACAGGGCGTATCCATCCCGAAACTTTAAGGCAAGCTTTAAACCAGTACAAAGGTGTTTTAGGCATGGCAGATCATGCACCGGAATTAGCCGAGATTGTTGAAACCGCTTATACCCGATTTGACAGGCTGGCCGATGCTACCCGTTACATGGTAAATGCCTTGTTTGGCCAATATGGCTTGGTAATTATTGATGCCGATAACAAGCGTTTAAAACAACAATTCGCCCCTATTATTGAGCGTGATATTATCGAGCAACACAGTTTTAAAAACATAACCACCACTAACGAGAAACTGCATAATCTTGGTGTACATATCCAGGTTAATCCCCGAGAGATCAATTTCTTTTATATGAAAGGCGCGTTGCGCGAGCGTTTGGTTTTTGAGGATGGCGTGTATAAAGTATTGAATACCGATATCAGCTTTACCGAAGAGCAACTAAGGCAGGAAATAAAAACACATCCCAATAAGTTTAGCCCTAACGTAGTAATTCGCCCGCTATACCAGGAATGTATCCTTCCCAATATTGCCTACATAGGTGGTGGTGCAGAGGTTGTTTACTGGCTGGAGCTAAAATCGAATTTCGACTATTATAAAGTTGATTTCCCGATACTGATCTTACGTAATTCGGGCTTGGTAGTGCGTAAAGAATCCGCAGCTAAAATTAAACGGATGGAACTGGCACCGGCTGATATTTTTAAATCAACCGATCAGTTAAAAAACTACTGGATAAAAAAATATAGCGACCATAACCTGTCGTTACAAACAGAATGGAGCGAATTAACCGCTATATTCTCCAAGCTAAAAGAACGTGCCGCCAAGATCGACCCCACACTCGGCCCATCAACCGAAGCTGTACAGGCACGCTTAAAAAAGGCCATAGACAACCTGGAAAAGAAATTAGTTAAAGCCGAAAAGAATAACTACCATACCCGCCTTGAGCAAATAGAGCAAATTAAAAATGAGCTTTTCCCGGGCAATAGCCTGCAGGAGCGTAATGAGAATTTTGGTTTGCTATATGTTAAATGGGGACAAACGCTTATCGATGAGCTTATTCGGAATTTTGAGCCTTTGGATTTTGAGTTCGCGGTGCTAACAGAAAATTAATTTGCTGTATAGTCGCAATGCTTTGGCCTCCTATCAGGCAATCGCTTTTAACTTTTTTGACCAGCGATCTGCTTGCTTCTAAACTCATTGTTCAAAGCTGACAGTTTTCTTTTTTGCGGCTTACTGCTTTTTATTGTATTTTTGTATAAAGCCCAACGCCTGCTCTTTTTAAAGCAGCACACTTTTGGGGGTCTTTCAAGTCAGTCCGATAGCGAATAAATTCCATTTTCAGATTAATGTATTAATATACAGCTATTTAAGTTAAAAACTTACTGTGATATAGCGTGAATACGTGTGATAATGATGTGATATAGTGTGAATTCGTGTTATAATGATGTGATATCGCGTGATATAGTGTGATATTAAGCGTTATCAATGTGGACAAACCGGTTAAATAAAGCAGGTATTGGTGTTACTAAAGGCGATGCCGTACCTGTGCTTAGTTGTTACGCCCGTGCAATGACAAATAAAGAGTATTATATTTGCACATGCTCGTCACCGAATCAGCTTTAAGAACATTTACTCAAAATATTTTCCTGGCGATGGGTTGCAGCGAAGAACACACGCAACTTGCAGCCGATGTATTGTTACTGTCTGATTTGCGGGGCATTGATTCGCATGGTGTTGCCCGGTTAACGGG
>JACMRC010000349.1 GCA_014376655.1 Mucilaginibacter sp.
CAGTAACTTTTGGTTCAGCATACCTATTGATGATAAGGTGGGTTTGTAAACTCCGCAAGAAACGGGTTTCATGCCGTTCTGCAAGCCGGTACATTTGTATCAATAAATGATAACTATCATGGAAACGCAGAACGAAATTGATTACAACCGCATAGCACAGGCTATCGAGTTTTTACGACTTAACCACAAGCGCCAGCCAACTTTAGATGAAGCCGCAGCGCACGTGCATCTAAGCCCATTCCACTTTCAACGTATGTTTAAGGATTGGGCGGGCGTATCACCTAAACAGTTTTTACAGTACCTGAGCATTGAGCATGCTAAGGCTATTTTAAAGGATAAACAAGCAACGCTGTTTGATACTGCTTTCGAGACCGGCCTATCGGGGCACCGGCCGCCTGCACGATCTGTTTATAAAGATAGAAGGCATGACACCCGGCGAATACAAGAACGGCGGCGAGCAGCTGACTATTAACTACAGCTTTGCCGAGAGTCCGTTTGGGACGCTGTTGGTAGCATCAACCAGCAAAGGCATTTGTTATATGGCTTTTGTTGATACCGATAATGACACCGCTTTTGCCGAACTGCAAAAGCATTTCCCTAACGCCACCTACCACCAGTTTGTAGATACCATACAGCAGAACGCCATCTTTATATTCACGCAGGACTGGAGCAAGCTAAGCGATATCAAACTACACTTAAAAGGTACACCTTTCCAGCTAAAGGTTTGGGAAACGCTTTTAAAGGTACCTATGGGTGGGCTGGTTACTTATGGCGGACTGGCCGGCGATCTGCAAAACCCTAACGCCAGCCGCGCGGTTGGCTCGGCGGTTGGAGATAACCCGGTAGCGTTTTTGATCCCCTGCCATAGGGTTATCAAATCAACCGGCGAGACGGGGCAATACCATTGGGGTAGTCAGCGTAAAAATGCGATGATTGGTTGGGAAGCTTCGAGGGCGTTTGCCGAGGTACTTTAAAACCCTCTTTACGCCGAAGGCGAAGATAGGGTCGTCCCAACGGCTGTCGGGACGGGGTGAGTTGGCGACGAAGCGGATATTAACGTTAGCAAACGCGCGCCGGGACTCACCCGACTGCGCTACGCTGGTCTGCCCTCTCTTCCGCAAGCGGTAAAGAGGGCTATTGAGTAGTTAGCGTAAAGCGCGATGATAGCGTGAGAAGCATCGAAAGTATTTGCAGAGATGATTTAAAAACCCTCTTTCCGCCGAAGGCGAAGAGAGGGTGGTCGAGCGAAGCGATGACCGGGTGAGTAAACGGCGAAGCGGATATTGGCGCTAATAAACGCGTTCCGTCGACTCACCCCGCGGCATTTCATGCGCGGCCCTCTCTTCCGCAAGCGGTAAAGAGGGCAAAAACATATAATATATGATAAATCACACCGATCTGGGCAATAAACCCTTCACCCGTTTCCGCACTTTACAAGCCCTTATCGCCGAAGGCAAAATAACTTTAGGCGGGTATCGCAAGAATAACATCTACGGCACACTTACCTGCGCATCAGGTAAAAGAATGAAAACAGAAAATCGGGTATTCTTTAAAAACGAACAGGAGGCAATTGCCGCAGGTTATCGCCCTTGCGGCAATTGCATGCCTGCGCAGTACAAACAATGGAAACAAACTAATGGAACTATTTAAAACAGATAATACAATAAATCTATTACCGAATGATGGTATAGTTAACTACTACGGAAAGGTGATGGATACCATACAGGCCAACAACTACCTAAATATCCTACTCGAAACTATCCAGTGGAAAAATGATGAGGCGATAATATTTGGCAGGCACATCATTACCAAACGTAAAGTGGCTTGGTATGGCGACGGTGGGTATAGCTACACCTATTCGAACACCACCAAACAGGCCCTTAGCTGGACCAAAGAATTACTGGAACTTAAAGCATTGGTAGAACAATTAACCGGCGAACAATATAACTCGTGCCTGCTTAATTTATACCATGATGGTAATGAGGGTATGGCCTGGCATAGCGATGATGAAAAATCATTAGGGAAAGATACCTCCATTGCATCACTAAGCTTTGGTGCCGAACGTAAATTCGCGCTCAAACATCGCGTTAGCAAACACCCGGTGGCATTGACATTGGAGAACGGAAGTTTATTGGTGATGAAAGGCGCAACACAAAGCAACTGGTTGCATAGCCTACCCAAATCAAAAAAGGTAACCATGCCCAGGGTTAATTTAACTTTCAGAACGATGGTATAAATTGCACAAAAAAAGTCTACTAAATTTATAGACTAAATAAAATTCACTATATTTGATTAATGAAGAATGTTTACAATAGCCTTTACTATAATGCCTACAGCGCGTATTGTTGTTGCTGTGTAAAGAGTTTGTTAATTCATTAAAATTTCATTCGCTATACTTATTTTGGGCCTATGGCTAACTATCACAAATCGCTGCTTCTTAAAATAGTTTTATTTGCTGCTGCCCTACAATATACTTTGCCTGCTAATGCCCAACTTGCCAAAAACAGCCCGGTAAATTTTTTGGCTATTGCCAACACACTAACATCCGGCAATAAAGCTGATACGGGCACTGTTAAAAATAATATTAGTTATGCTCCCCTACCCGCGTCGCCAGTTATTGCTAAAAATACTTACAGTGATGAGGCCCTTCCATTAATAAATGCCGAAGCAACCATCAGTAAGCCGCAAGAGCGCAAACAACTGATGAGCTATCTTAAAAAAGCCACCAGCGATGATGAAGTAGCTTATAATCAATCGCGCACTAAGTTCTTATATACGTTAGGCAATGTTTTTGCCAAATTGCGGTTGTACCCGCTGGCTATGAAATGCTATTTAAAAACCACCAAAGTAAGACCAAACGAGATCACTGACACCCTACAACAACCCGAAAATATCAATTACCTGGCCGTTAACAGTACAGACGATTCACTTTTAAGCAAGCAGGCTTTATTAGCCGCCACTCCGGATTTCGGTAAGAAGAAAAGCCCGGTAACTACCTACAAATACATAACCAGCACACTTGATGATGGTAAAAAAGCCGTGGCTTACGCTATGCTGTTCCATGTTAAACAGCCGGTGCCGGGTAAGCGTAAAATATATGTTGGGGGCAATACCGGCCATACTTTTATCACGCTGATAAAGTATAATGTAGATTCTACTTATAGCTCATTCTCTTTCGGATTTTATCCTAAAAAGCGCAACCCTTTATCGGCTACACCGTTGGTACCTACAGCATCGTCTGTTTTTAAAGATGATACCGACCATCAATGGGATGAGGTGTTAGGCAAGTTTATATCTAAAAGGCGTTTTGAGAAGATCTTGCTACTTACTAAACAGTACGACAATTTAGAATATCACCTAAGCAATAACAACTGTACCGATTTTGGCCTTAAAGCCGCGCAGTTGGCCGGCATTGATATAAACGACACAAGCGGAAAATGGCCGTTGGGTCATGGCAATAACCCTGCAACAACAGGGCAAAGTATTTTAGCAGGGAAAGTAGCAAACGCCGATACGGGCAAAGCCGACGGTGTATTTGTTACTAATACGGTTGTGGTACCGTAGTTAAGGTATAGTTAAGTTAGACTTACGAAGTTTTGCAAACTTCGTAAGTCTTTTTCATTCTATCTCAATATCTCTCTACCTATAACAATCTTCTGGATCTCAGAAGTACCCTCACCAATAGTACAAAGCTTGGCATCGCGATAGTATTTCTCAACCGGGAAGTCTTTGGTATAACCGTAACCGCCGAAGATCTGTACCGCTTCGGTAGCGCATCTTACCGCAACTTCTGATGCAAAATATTTTGCCATGGCCGATTGCTTGGTTACCGGTTTGTGGCGGTTCTTAAAATCGGCGGCTTGCATAATTAATAATTCGGCAGCTTCTATTTCGGTTGCCATATCGGCAAGTTTAAAAGATATACCCTGGAAATTGGCTATTGGCTGCCCAAATTGCCTGCGCTCTTTAGCATAAGCAACAGCAGCCTGGAAAGCGCCTTTGGCAATACCTAATGATAGTGCCGCGATAGAGATCCTACCACCATCCAACACCTTCATAGCCTGTTTAAAGCCCTCGCCTTCTACGCCTAATAAATTTTCTTTAGGCACACGGCAGTTATCAAACACCAGCTCGGTAGTTTCAGATGCGCGCATGCCTAACTTATTTTCTTTTTTGCCGTGGGTAAACCCGGGCGTTCCTTTTTCTATTACTATGGCTGATATACCATGCGAATCGCCTTTATCGCCGGTACGTACCATCACTACCGCAACATCGCCACTTTTACCGTGGGTGATCCAGTTTTTTGATCCGTTAACGATATAGTGGTCGCCATCCAGTACAGCGGTTGTCGCCATACCTAAAGCGTCCGACCCGGTATTAGCTTCCGTTAACCCCCACGCACCAATCCATTCGGCCGATGCCAGTTTGGGCAGCCATTTATGTTTTTGCTCCTCGGTACCAAATGCCAGGATATGGCCGGTACAAAGCGAGTTATGGGCGGCTACTGATAAACCTATCGAGCCACATACTTTAGCAATCTCTACAATTACAGTAACGTACTCGAAATAGCCGAAGCCTGAGCCGCCATATTCTTCGGGCACTAAAACGCCCATCATGCCAAGTTCACCTAATTTTTTAAAAAGTTCAACGGGGAAAATTTGTGCTTCGTCCCATTCCATTACGTAGGGGCGTATATTTTTTTCGGCAAAATCTTTGGCCATCTGGCCAACCATTACCTGGTTATCATTAGAAGAAAAACTGTATCCGGCAGATACATCAGTTAACAAAGCGTCCATATTTTATAATTGATTTCAAACAAAGTAACGGTTAAAATTGGGCAATAGTTTCATGTTTGGCCGCCGTAAAAAGGGACTGTTTTGGTATATGGTATAGATAGTAGGTTTAGTTGGTTTAAACCTATTTAATGGGGGTGATGAAGGAAGAAAATAATTTTGCGCGTAATCCCTGTCGGCGGGAGACGCAAAGCATTGCGTCTCTACGTTTGTTCACTTATATAAAATTTATCTTCCTGCCATTTGAATGGATTATCTATAATATAATCAGCAATTCTGGTGTATTCATCGTTTGAAGTAATGATATGATCATGAAACTGCGCTTGCCAATTAAATGGAATATCATTCTTTCTCGCGTAGTTTGTCACTGCTGATTTGAAACCACGAATTATTGAGGCCAGGTTTTTGTATTGAGGACCGAAATTATTTTTACCCTTGAATGTTGCATCATAAATATC
>JACMRC010000350.1 GCA_014376655.1 Mucilaginibacter sp.
AGATAACCGCGCTAAACAACAATTACTTAATGAGCGCGAGACGGCCCATTTAGAATCAGAGTTAACGTTTTTGCGTTCGCAGATAAGCCCGCATTTTATGTTTAACATCCTGAATAACCTGGTAGCGCTGGCCCGTAAAAAATCTGACGACCTGGAGCCGGCTATCATGAATCTGTCGCAGTTAATGCGCTATATGTTATATGAAAGCGATGACCACCGTGTTTTCCTGAGCAAAGAGATAGAATACATAAAAAGCTATATCAATCTGCAGATGCTGCGCTTTGGCAGTAATGTAAAGATAAACGTAGATATACATGGCGATACGGACCTTTATACCATAGAACCTATGCTATTGATCCCTTTTGTGGAGAACGCATTTAAGCATGGCACCGGGATGGTAGAGAACCCAGTTATTGATATCTCCATATCTGTTGATGCCGATACCCATTTAATGCATTTTAAAGTAGGCAATAAGGTTAGCCCAATGGATGTGTCGAAAGACAATAACTCGGGGATTGGTATAAGTAATGTAAAACGCAGGCTGGCAATTTTACATCCCGGTAAACATAACCTGGACATTGTTAATCAAGGCGAAATATTCACTATTGATCTTAGTATCTATTTATCAAACTGATTATGCGCAACCCATTAAATACCAATATGCTTATCGCACCTATAAGTAAATTTGTCGCTACAATCACCGTGGTGGTATACTTTATTACGTACCTTACTAATCAATTATTAACCTTGTCTATGCCCGGCAGAAATCGGGCGCCCTATTTAATTTTTAAAATGAAAAAGCGTATCCCCCTAACAAATTTACTCCTGCTGGCTGCAACAAGTTTGTTTGCGCAGGACCCCGCTAAAAAATTAAAAGATGTACAGGCCACTAATTTCCTTGCACCATCACCGGTAAAAATTGATGGCAAGCTAAACGAATGGAACGACGAGTTTCAAGCCTATAACAAAAGCACCCATCTGTATTACACCATAGCTAACGACGAGAAAAATCTTTACCTGGTTGTAAAAACATCAGATATGACTACCAAAGCCAAAATTGGAGCAGGTGGCTTAACCCTGGCAATAAATACCTCTGGTAAAAAGAAAGAACAGGATGCTTATAGCCTTACTTTTCCGCTGCGCACAACTATGGGCCGTCCTGGTGGCGGTGGCGCACAGGGTGGAGGCATGCGTATGATGACATTTGGCGGCCCGGGTGGCGGCGGTGGTTTTGGCGGCGGACGCGGGGCAGTACCTGATTCTGCAATGCAAAAAGCAATGCAGGACAGGGTTATTAATGCGGCTAAAGAAATTAAAGTTTTTGGGTTTAAAGATATCCCCGATTCGTTGATAGCTATCTACAACGAATACAATATTAAAGCAGCAATAAACTATGACAAAGACGGCGCGTTTATTTACGAATTGGCCGTTCCGCTTAAACTAATGGCATTAGCTGCAGGCGACAGTAAAGAGTTAGCTTACAATATTAAACTTAACGGCCTGCAATTAAATTTCAGGATGCCGGATAACGGCGGAGGCCCTCCTCCGGGCGGCGGCGGCGATGGTCCCGGCGGTGGTGGTGGTATGCGCACAATGACATTTGGCGGACCCGGCGGCCCTATGGGCGGCGGCGGCAAAAACAGTATTGATTTCCAGGACCTGATAAGCCCGAACGATTTTTGGGGCAAGTACACTTTAGCTAAAAAATAAACAGACTGCTAACAGACAAAAATGAGAAAATTATATACCATAGGGATTTTAATACTGTTATCGGCAAGCTTGTTTGCGCAGGAAACGCCTGCAAAAAAGTTGAAAGATGTGCAGCTTGGCAGTATGCTGGCCCCATCGCCAATAAAAATTGATGGCAAGCTGAACGAATGGGGCAACAATTTCCAGGCATATAATAGAAGTACAAGGGTGTTGTACACGCTTAGTAACGACGATAAAAACATTTACCTGATAGCAAAATCAACCGACTTTACTACTACGGCAAAGATCATTGCAGGCGGTATAACGCTAATAATTAATACCGACGGTAAGAAAAAAGAAAAAGACGGATACAGTATAACCTTCCCGGTGATCGAGCATCCGGAAAGATTAGCGGGCAGCCTGGGCGGCCGTTTTGAAAGCCGGAATGCGGGTGCGGATACCGAGCTGATGCGGGCAGTACATCAGCGCACAATTATTGCCGCCAAGCAAATAAAGGTTTTAGGCATAAAAAGTATAACAGATACCATTATATCGATATATAATGAACATGGTATAAAAACCGCCATAAACTTTGACGGCGGAGATCTGACTTTTGAAATGGCAGTGCCGCTTAAGCTACTTAATTTATCTCCTGCCGATGGCAAGGAGTTCGCGTACAATATCACGCTTAGCGGCTTCCAGATGGAAGGCCGCAGTCCCGGCGGCGGTGGTGGCCCTCCGGGTGGCGGCGGCGGTAGCAGAGGCGGCGGTGGTCGAAACGCGCTCGATTTTCTGGACCTGGTAAGCCCAAGCTACTTTTGGGGTAAATATACTTTAGCAAAAAAACAATAATACACACTACCTATATACTCACATTACACACAACAAATGAAAAAATTATTCACCATAGCTGCCCTGATCTTATTATCAGCATCGGTATTTGCGCAGGAAGGCCGCGACAACAGGCCTAATATGCCTACGCGCCAAACAGCTGCCCCGGTAGCACCGCCTTTAGCAACGCGTGATGTAAGTGGTATTGTAAAAGACGAGAGCGGACAAACTGTTATTGGCGCTACAATTATATTAAAGTCTAAAAAGGATACCATTAGCGTAGCTACCAACGAAGACGGGGTTTTTATTATTAAAGGCGTAAAACAAAACACCTTTAATATCACTGTTAATAGCGTAGGGTTTAAGCCATTTGTACAGAAATATGCCTTTAGCGACACCAAAAAGAACGTTGTTTTAGACCCGATAACACTTAAAACAGACGCAAAAGAATTGGCGCTGGTAACCATTAACGGCACGCCAAGCGTAACCTACAAAACAGATACGGTGGAGTATCGTGCCAGCGATTATAAAGTCCGTGAAAACGCTACTGTAGATGAGTTGCTGAAAAAAATGGAGGGTATGGAAGTTGGTACAGACGGATCATTAACCCACCAGGGGCAGGAAGTAGTTAAAGCAAAATTAAACGGCAAAGAATATTCTGGTGGCAGCGTGGCCCAGGCCATACAAAACCTGCCTGCTGATATAGTTGAAAAAATACAGATAGTTGACGATTATGGCGACCAGGCAGCACGTACCGGCGTTAAAGAAGGCGACCCGCAAAAGGTATTAAATATCACCACCCGCGCAGATAGGTCTGTTGGTAATACAGCCAGGTTAACCGGCCAATATGGTAGTGCCGGCCGTTACAACGCCCAGCTTTTCGCGCAGCGGATAAACGCTAACCAGCAGTTAGGTATTATAGGCAACTTGCGTAATACGGTATTAGGTGTTGCATCTTCAGGTGTACAAGGTGGCGCAACCAATGATGGCGGCGGCGGTACGGGGGTTGGTAATAACGCGCGTGGCGGTGGTGGAGGCGGCGGAAACGGCGGCAGTGGCGGTACAACAAAATCCGGATCACCATCATTTAATTACCGTGACCAATGGAGCAAAAACATCCAGGTGGTAGGCAGCTATGCTTATTCATTCAGAGACAATAATGCATTGAATGATAGCTATGGAACAACCACCGCTACCAATGGAACTTTTGTAAGCAAAAGCAACTCAGATAATAATAACAAATCTCATAACGTGCGTTATGAGATGGATATTAACCTGGATAGTACCAATTATTTACAGGTAACACCTAACTATAGCTATAGTAATACGTCATCTTTTAACACAGCTTTTAGGGATGCTGTAAACAACTACCCGGCTACAAGTAAAAGCCCGGCCCGTTTTGAACATAGGGTTGACAATGGTACAAACTCCACTTTAAATAGTAGTACCAATTTTGGTCTTTCTGCCTTTTATCTGCATTTGTTTAAAAAGCCAAAAAGAAATTTCTCTTTGCAACTGGGTGTTACCCACTCATCATCTGATGCTAACGGCGAACAAAACACTAAGTTTAAATATTATGCAGATGAAACAACCGGTACGTCGCTGCCTAAATTAGACTCAATAGCACACAATATAACAACCCGTCACAATGTAAATAGTAATTATACTGCAACAATGACTTATGTTGAGCCATTAAGCAAGTTATCGTTATTAGAGTTAAGCGGCAATTGGAGCAGGCGGGAGAATAGTGTTTCGTCATACCTGGATATGGTGGATAGCTTAGGGACAGTTACGAGGGCACCTACGTATAGCAGTGTTTACAACTATAATGTAACAGAAACCCGTACAACAGCAGATTACAGGTATAATGGCACAAAGTTAAATTTATCAATAGGTGCTACCGCTGTTCCTTTTTATTTGGAAGGTACAAAACTAAATGCGGCTGTTGGCACAAATGCATCTACCTCGATAACTAATTTCAGGATTATCCCTGCATTTAGGTTTGCATATGCATGGTCGCGCACAGAGAGGTTTACCTTAAACTACAATGGCCGTAACCAGGAACCAGACTTTACCCAAATACAGCCATTTACAGATATTTCAAATCCAACCAGGGTTGTTGTGGGTAATCCTAACCTTAAGCCATCTTTTACCAACACGCTTTCGGCGCAATACAATAACTACTTTGCAAACTCAAAATTTAATTTGTCATTTAGCCTTTCGGCCAGCAAAATAGATAACTCTATAGCTCAAAACACCATCAATGGTGTTAATCCAACCTCCGGAAGATCAATAACAGAGATCCATTACGTCAATCTTGACGGGGCCAAAACAGTAGTAGGCAGATATAATATATCTAAACAGTCAAACGAGAGGGCAGTAAACCTTGCGTTGAACGGTAATGTAACTTATAGCTTTACACCGCTAATGGTTGATAGCAAGCTATATCAACAAACCAATTGGAGATTTGATGAGCGTTTTGGACCGCGAATTACCCCAAGTGATAATTTCGAGATCAACCCATTTATTGGATATGACATTTCGAGATATTTTACCTCCGGGCCCAAACCTGTTTCAACGGAGTTAAATACAGCATCATTAGGTTTACAGGGGCGTATGTACTTCTTTAAAACGTGGCAGGTTAATTATGATGCTACCAAGAAATACGTTACAGGAATTACCGGCGCAAACATAACCCCGCTGATTATAAATGCAGGGTTTGAAAAGGAGTTCTTTGCACGTAAGAACCTGGTGCTTACATTTAATATTTATGACTTATTACATCAAAATAATTACTTGCAAAAAGAAGTGGATATTAATGGCGAAACCAACACGATATCAAACGCGTTAAGCCGGTACTTTATGGTGGGCCTGCGCCTTAACCTGCAAAAATGGAGCGGTACACCGCAACGTGGCGGCCAAAGAATGAATCGTCGTGGCGATGGTAGCTTTATATATAATTAATTGTTAATTAAGTAAAATAGAAAAGCGTCCCGAAACATCAGGACGCTTTTTTTATGGAAGTAAAATGAGTTAAATGCTTTTATCAACCGGCAGGGTAAAATAAAATTGGCTCCCCTCGCCCTGTTTGCTTTCTACCCAGATCTTACCGTTGTTTTTTTCAATAAAATCCTTACACAACAACAGCCCAAGGCCGGTACCTTGTTCGTTTATGGTACCCCGCGTAGTAAAGTTATTAGTGCCAAACAGTTTATCAATGCTTTCGGATGCTATGCCTACACCGGTATCGGCTACCCATACTGTTGCTATACCGCGCCTTATTTCGGCGTTTATAGAGATCTTATCGCCCTCGCGGCAAAACTTTATAGCGTTTGATACCAGGTTGCGCAGTACAGCCTGTATCATGTCCATATCGGCATAAACAATTGTAGCTAATTGTATGTTATTTTGCAGCGCTACCCCCTTGTCTGTTGCCAGTTGCCCAAAGCTGCTCAATATATAGGTGATATTGTCTTTAACATCAAAATGTATAGCGTTTATGGCTGTACCCTCCAACTGGCTTTTAGACCATTGCAGCAGGTTCTCTACCAATCCCGATGTATAACCTATGTTTTTTGATAACGTAGGCAAAAAGCTTTTAAACTCCTCGTCTGTAACCATGCCATCATTAGTCATACTTAAAATATCCATCAGGCTTAACAATGGCGTGCGCAAATCATGCGATATGATAGAAAATAGCCGGTCTTTTAACTGGTTTAATTCCTGTAGTTTATTCTCATTTTGTTTGCGCTCGGTAACATCCCTAAACAGCAATATCTTACCGCTGTATATAGTTTGCCGCTCAAAAAGAGAGGTAAGCGTAACAGAGAATATGCGGCCGTCATTCCACCGCAGCTCTATCCAGCTATTTTCCTGATTTTGAACCGTATCATTTAATGTAGTAAGCCCCGGGAAAAGGTGTGCCGGGGTTTTACCTATAACATTACCAACATTGGGGCCTAATATATTGCGCATTTCCAAATTAATATCTATCACCCGGTTTTGCGCGTCGAGTACCAGGATGCCTTCCTGCAGGGCATCAACAACTTTACCCCGGGCAATAGGTACAATATCAAAAAGCTTAAAGCCAAGCAAGCCAATAGCTATAAATAATGATAGCGCCATAAACGCAAACGGCGTAAGGTCGAGATGGCCAAATGGCCTAAAATCAAACAGGTAACAAATATTTACCAACCAGGGTATAACTGCACCAATTAGTATTATACGGTTTTGCCTCTTTATAAATGCATCGGCTTTTCTGAACCGCGATGCGATAAGAAACATACCCCAACCCAACAGAAAATAAAAATAGATCGTATGTATGCGGTACCAAATACCAACATGTATATCTAATAAGGGGAATGGGCCGCTATTATCTACCCCAACCGACGCGTAATGCAGGTGATGCAGCGGATTGGTCCACACCATTAATAATGTTATTGTGCCAATACTAAATATTAAGGCCCAGTTTAGCGGAGTGAGCCAACTTTCCTTACCTATAAATGCAATAACAAATACTATCCATAAGGGGGGTAACAGGGCTATGCCCAGGTATTCGATATTTATCCAGAACAGCATCTGGCGAAGGGTGTCAGATGATAATTCGCAGCCGTAGCTTATTGCCCAAATAGCAATACCCACCATTACATACCCAAACCAACGTACGGTACCGCCGGTTTTTTTAAAAATCATCCAAGCAACCAGCAAAGTAACCAGCCCGCTTACTATCAGTGTTATCGCGAAAGGGTTATTAGGTAAATGCATGCTATTAACCCTGCGTAATTTTTAATTGAAATAAGGAGGGTACAACTTATACGAATGTAAGAAAATACAGGGTTGTTTGATAGGCGAATTTTCAAATAACATAGCGCCGGATTTAAACCAATCGCTATGTTATTATAAGAAACCGGTTAAGTTAGCTCTTTCATCAATTTATCAAACGCTTCTTTAAGTTCGGCTAACTCCTGCTCAACTTTTGCAAGGCG
>JACMRC010000351.1 GCA_014376655.1 Mucilaginibacter sp.
CGTTCATGGCCATACGGCCAAAAGTATCGCGGATATCTCTTGCAGACATTATCGGGTCAGGGTTACCATCAGGCCCTTCGGGGTTTACATAGATCAACCCCCTCTGCACAGCAGCAAGCGGTTTCTCTAACTTCCGGGAGTGTACATCACCATCGGCATCATCGTCAGACACTAATACACCATGCCCTTCAACTACACCGGGAGAGCCTTGCGCATAACGCAAATCGCCACCCAGCCAGGTTGTTTCTTCACCCCAATATACTGATTCATCCCGTTCCCAAACATCGGCACGGCCACCGGCAAAGCCAAAGGTTTTAAAACCCATTGACTCCAAAGCCACGTTACCGGTAAGTATCATCAAATCGGCCCATGAAATACTACGCCCGTATTGTTGTTTAATTGGCCAAAGCAGTCTGCGGGCTTTATCTAAACTCACGTTATCGGGCCAACTGTTTAATGGTGCAAAACGTTGCATGCCTGCACCTGCGCCACCACGGCCATCGCCTACTCTATAAGTACCGGCACTGTGCCACGCCATGCGGATAAACAACCCGCCGTAATGGCCAAAATCTGCCGGCCACCAGTCCTGCGAATCGGTCATTAAGGCATTGAGGTCTTTTTTCAATGCTTCCAAGTCAAGGCTATTAAAAGCTTCGGCATAATCAAAGGCCTCACCCATTGGGTTTGATACCGATGAATTTTGACGCAGGATACTCAACTTTAATTGATTTGGCCACCAGTTATGGTTACGGGTACCGCCACCGCCTGTATTATGTTTCATACTGCCGTTATGGAACGGGCATTTGCTGATATCGTTTGAATCTCTTTCCATAGTTATAAGTTTATGTTGAATTAGCACCTTGGTTTGTGCACATTATAAAATTAGGGTATTAGGGTGAACAATCCCAATCGATTAATTCTATATCGAATAGTTAAATACTATATCATTTAACAATAAGAAAAACCAACATTATATTGTAAAGAAATTGATTTTTTAGTTGACTTATAGATCACACAAGTTAACCTATTTAGCTATTAAGGCCTGTCCCTCAAAAACTATCCCCGGCCAGCCATGGGCCATAAATTGCCGTATATTTTGATGATCTGCAGCATCGGGGGTATTTAGTACCGATTGATAATGTTCTGAAAACAAATACAGTGTATCTTCTGCACTCAGCTTATTTATTTGAGCGAAAGAAAAGACTTTAGCACTCCCCTGGTTTTGAGCTGTTGCATTATAGGCATCGCCGTTTTTAAAGGCTGTTGGGGTATGCTGATAGCTGGTTTCTATAAATTCAATAACATCTTTAAATGCAATTGAGTTAGTCTTTAAATTGTTAAGCAGCGTAGTTATTTGGTCGTTCATTGTAAATAATATGTAATACGTTATTTTAAAGCCCGGGCGGCTTGCTTTGGGGTTAACAGGGTTAACTTCATCCATACAGCAGTATCGGGGTTACCGGCCTTATCTACCTTAACCACTGTTATTTTATCTATCAGATCGATGCCCTTCACTATCTCGCCAAAAATGGTATAATGCTGATCAAGGAAGGGCGTGCCACCTACCGTTCGATATGCCTCGCGCTGGGCTTCTGTAAAGTGCAGCTTATACTTCTTTTCAATAGCATCCAGTTGTTCGTTTGTCCAGGTTTTACCATCCACAATATAAAACTGGGTGGTAAATGATGCTTCAGGCGGATTAACATCGCGGCCCATAGCTACCACACCCCTGCGGTGATACAAAGCAGGCACAAACTCTGCGGCCAACCATTGCTGTTCGGATTTTAGGGTGTGGCCTTTTTCATATAAAGAATCGGGGTCGCCACCTTGTATTACAAAACCTTTAAGGATGCGGTTAAAGGTGGTCGCATTAAAATACTTGCTTTTTACAAGTTTGATAAAATTGTCGCGATGCTTTGGTGTTTCATCGTACAAACTTATGATGCATGCGCCTTGCGGTGTTTCTAATTTTACATACTGATTTTTTTGCTGGCCAAACGTAACCGAACCCAGGCATAATATTGTCGCTAAAACAAATAATGATCTTTTCAACTCGCGCTATTTTATCTGGCTAAATTAAATAAAAATGGGCAATAACGGTTACACAACATTATTGCCGCATTCAATTAGTTACGGGCTATTTTACAGGAAATAATGTCGCATCATATCCCCACATCGTCTCCTTATTAACCGCTATCGTCTACTTTATTTTTTATCTGTCTAACATATTGGCATCTTGCGCTGTATTAAATAAGTTATGAATAAAATACCCCGGTTTGTCATCCTGTCATTATTCCTCATATTATGTGCTTTCCCGGCGTGGGCACAATTAAGTATCAGTGGTAAAATAACAAATGCTGCAAGTGGCAGGCCGGTTAGGCAGGCAAGCGTAAGCATTAACAAAAAAGGTGTAGGTACAGCTACTAATGGGCAGGGCTTGTTTGCTTTAATTATACCTGCCGGTAATGTAAAGGATAGTCTTAAAATATCCTGCGTGGGTTATACCACCAAATACATCGCGATAGCAACTATAAAAAAAGGCGAAGAACTTAACGTTGTCCTAACAAAAAGCACTACCGAACTTGGTGAGGTAACAATAGCCTATTATGATGCTGATAATATCATACAAAAAGCTATAACCCGCATACCCGAGAATTACATCAACTACAGGCATATCTTGCGGGGGTTTTATCGTATGTACACTTCCACAGACAGCATCCCCCTGCAACTATCCGAAACTGTGTTTGATGTTTATAATTTTGGTTATGGCGATACGCATGCTGATTTGTTTCGGCTGGTGAAAGCACGGAACGAGAAAAACGATCACGATTTTAACACGCTGGAGATTGGCCAAAGGCCTAACTCAATTTTTGAGCAGGACATTATTAACCACCTGCATGCCTGCGATTTTTTAAACGAAGAAGGGTTAAAAAAGCACCAGTTTACTGTAAACGGTGTAGTTGATTTTAAAGGTTACCAGGCATACGAAATTGAATTTAAAGAGAAGTACGGCGCTGTTGAAGGAACTTATCGCGGTAAGCTATATATTGATACTAAAACCTACGCCTTTATATATTTTGATTTTGGGCTAAGCCCGAAAGCATTAAGCGAGGTGGTGCCGGGTACCTTCATATATCGTTCGTTGATGCGTACAGGCGCCACAGAGGTTGGCTTGCAATTTGACCATACACAGGTAAGCTACCAGGAAGTTGGTAATAAATGGGTATTATCTGGCGTAGAGGGGGATGATTCCCTATCTGTTAAAAATCCTCAGTTAAAGTATGATTATAAGGCCCAGGTTAAATACAATTACCAGATAACTGCTGTTGATCCCACCCAACAAGAATCATTTATAGCAAAAATAGGCCGTAACGACAACATCAACGCCTACAAAAGCAATGGCGATGAAAAGTTTTGGAAAGATTATAACATTATCCTATCAGATTACGACGTGGAAGAAGTTTTTAAAAAGATAAAGGCCATCAATAAAATAAAGTGAGATCGGGTGCAATTCAAATTGTCGCTATTGTGGGCTATTTTATCAATTAATTGCCGTTCCTTAAAAGGAACGGGTAAGAGTAAATAGGAAACTAAGGGCTTTAGCCAAAACCTTTTAGCGACAATATGCCCTGACCCAATGATTGTATGTCACCATTTATCCGCGATATTTTTTGTATCTTGTCTAAATCTAACCGCCGGATGTTAAACAGCGCACTTTTACGAATGTCAATTCGTAATATAAATTATATTATTTATATTATACACTTACAATCAGCGAGTTAAGCAAAATATCCGCTGTGATATAGTGTGAATTCATGTGATAATGATGTGAATTCGCGTGATATAGTGCGATAATGATGTGAATCCGTGTGATATAGTGTGATAATGATGTGCAGTTTGATACGCAAAACTGCCCTAAATGTAAAGTCTTAAAGGCGATTCCCCTGAAGTGAGATCCTAATCAATTTACGGTTTGACTTTTTCTTTTAACTTTGCCAGTCTAATGGCGGCTTGTCTTTTTGATAAATAACCCTATCAAAACAATAGTGCAGCGTTTATTAACTGATATCTTAAAATATTTATTACCAGTGGCTAACACCTGTTCTGTAGTTTGTGGAACAATCTGTGCTGGCCCAAATCAATATAATTTTACTAAATGCTAACTGTCGAAAAAATTGGCGGCACATCCATGGCCGCTTTAAAAGAAGTACTTTCAAACATCATCTTTTATAAAGAGGACCATATTTATAACCGGGTATTTGTGGTATCGGCCTTTTGGGGTGTTACCGACCTGTTATTGGAGAATAAGAAAACCGGCGCGCCGGGCGTTTATCATAAAATAGCCAAACATCAAAACTTTCATGGCAACCTGCATGACCTTACCCTTAAACTAAAGGAAATAAACCGCCGTTACACCGGCCTTGGCTTAAATGTAGCTGCCGCTGATGAGTTTATTGAAAAACGCATTAACGACGCACAGCATTACTTGGAAAATTTTGCCAGTATATTAGCTTCGGGCTATGTAAGCCAGGATAGCATTTTACAAGCCGCACGAGAAATACTGGCTTCTATCGGCGAGAGTCACTCGGCATTTGTATTAACCAATATCCTGCAAAGCAAGGGGCTTAATGCCACCTTTGTTGATCTGAGCGGTTTCCATGATACTAAACCATACACCATTGATCAACGCATAAGGAATACTTTTAAAGAGATAGAACTGGCTAAAACCATTTGTATAGTTACCGGCTATACCAAAGGCACAGAGGGTATTATGCGCGAGTTTGACCGTGGTTACTCTGAAGTAACTTTTAGTAAAATAGCGGTAGAGTTAAAACCTACCGAAGCTATCATTCATAAAGAGTACCATTTATCATCTGCCGATCCGGGGATAGTTGGTATCGAAAATTGCATCCCGGTAGGTAATACCAATTATGATATTGCCGACCAACTGGCGGATGTTGGCATGGAAGCTATTCATCCAAAAGCATCTAAACCGCTGGAGATACATGGAATTAACCTGCGCATTAAAAACACCTTTGACCCGGCACACCCCGGCACTTTAATAACTACCAATTACATTTGCCCGCATAAACGGGTTGAAGTAATTACCGGTACAGATAAAGTGGTAATGATAGATGTTTTTGACCCACTGATGGTAGGCAACGCCGGATCTGACTTACAGATAATGCAAATCTTTGCCGATTTTAACTTAAGCTATATTTTTAAAGTAACCAGCGCCAACAGTATCTCTATACTGATATGGGAGAAGCATTTCAACAAAAAATTGGTTAAAGCTTTAGATGCACACTTTGAAAAAACCACCGTCGAAAAAATGGCAATGGTTTGCTTGCTGGGCACTAATATGGATCAACCGGGTTTACTGGCTCGCTCAACCACTGCGTTAACCGATGCCGGCGTAAATATAAAAAGCGCGGGTGTTGCCCTACGCAAGGTCAACATCCAGTTTTTGGTAGCACGCGAGGATTTTAATGCGGCGGTAAAAGCTTTAAACAAGGCTTTGGCCTAAGGCAATTACAATTTATTTGTATTTAACCGTGGGTTTTGGCTGGCGTTAACCTGGTAAGTGGTTATCTTATCATCCAGCGTTACCTCTACAATACGGTAGCCTTTATAGTCGGTACCCCAGCTGCCGCCAAAGTGCGAGTCGAAAAGGTGGGGTAGCTTGCCGGTGTAGCGGATGCCATCTAAACTATGATCGTGACCATGAAAGACAGCTTTTATATTTGGATAGCTATGCATGAGTGCAACAATTTCGGGGCAATCAACAAACGTCCCCTTCTCTTCGGGGTTCCAAATATGCGGGGCGATGTGCAGGATAACAAACACCATCTTTTTATCTTTATACGCATCTAACGATGCTTTCATAAAATTATAATCGGGGCATACGTAACCGCCCTTGGTGTCGGCCGTGTTGGCAAATACAAAACCTATGTCGCCTTTATCAACGGCGTATTTATCCTCGTAACCAAATACGCTTTTCCATACTGCGGCATCGGCAAAATCATGGTTACCGGGGATGGTATAATATGGCGCAGGCAGTTTATCTAAATAAGTTTCTTTTACTTTTTTAAGTAGGTCAGGGCGGTTATGTACCAGGTCGCCGTTTATGATCACCATATCTAAATGATTATCACTATGCTCTTTTTTTAACCACTTAACCAAATCGGCATAAAACACATCCGACTCGGTATCCGGCTGCGCATAATGACCATCAGACGCTACAGCAAAACGCAGTTTAAACTTTTCAGCATTCGCCGGGCGCACACGTTCTGGTTCGTTAGCAAACGAATTGATAGCCGGCAATAAATTAAGGCCCACTGCGCCTATAACTCCTGTTTTTATAAAATTACGTCTGTTGCTCATAATTGCTTGTTTAGTGGGGTAAATTTATACTTCTAATGTTAAGTTAGTTTTAAGCCAGTCTATTTAAATACCGATTCCACATAAGCTAACGAAACGCCTAATACTTTTTGGGCGATGCTATTCAACGCGGCCTTATCACCTGTAAAGTGGAACACCTTATGCTGATGTTGCAGTTTGCCACCCGGTTTTAAAAACGCGGCTGGCGATACACTTTCAATCTCGTAAAACGGACCCATCTGGCTGCCGTTGGCTAACGGACCATCGTTGTACGAGTTTACCGCGTCGCCGCTTAGTGGTTCGCGGTCGGTGCGCCATTCCTGGTTCAGGTACAGGCCGTTATTATCTACATCAAATTTGGCAATGGTAAGCACATTGTTCTCGGCATCATAGCTGCCAATTACCGGCATGGCGCGTTTAGGGGTGATACCCAGTTTTCCGCGCGATTTACCATCAGCTTTAAAATACAGCACATTGTTTTTATAGCTGATTCTATCGGCCGGGATCTGGCCGAAGTAATCGGTAGTGGCAATCTTTGCCGCCTTTGCATTAATATAAGGGATGATGATCACCACTTTTGGCGATGGCGTAAACATATCCAGGTTCCACATGCAGGGTGCACCGGTGGTTTGTGTCCACTCGGTAGTGCCGGCGTTGGTTAGGCTATTATCAGTTTTAAAGCCCACTGCTTTAGTTTCGGCAGTTAGCTTTATACCAAGGTCAGTTTCAATGGTTGCGTTGTCTAAAATGGCTATATCACGGCCTACTTTAATTTTAAGTTGTGTGCCCGCGTAGTTAAGCAGGTCCATATCTTTGGTTAACGATACCTTTTTATCATCCGAAGAAACAATGTTCCACGCCTCGGTATCAAATGCTTTTGGCGTATGCCAAAAAGGGAACTCCATTTTGGTACCTGGCTTAAAGAACAAGGAGAACTTCCCTCCCTCCGGCCCCAACCATAAACGATCTTCGCTGCCATAGGCATTCATGTGCGAATCTGTATCAGTCGCGAATGTTTTATAATTGATCCAGCCAAAGCTGCGCCCTTTTAAACCATCAGCTGTTGATGTAAAAACCTTGCCCTGATACTTTGCCGAAACAATAATTTGCGCCAATCCGTCTTCGTTTTTTAACACCAATACGCTGTCATTCTTCTTCAGGAAATTAAGATCATACCCATAAGTACCTTTAGCGTAGGTCACCGCCGAATCAGCGGTGGCTGCATCTTTTTTCCCCTGCATCTGGCATGACGATAATATGGCTGCAACACCAATTACTGCATAGCTTAGTTTTAATTTATGACTCATATTTGTAGGTTTATATAACTTAAAATCAATTGTAGGCAACGGTGTTTGTTAAAGTCCCTATCCCATCAATAGAAATTTCGACAACATCGCCCGGTTGTAAAGTAAAATCGTTTGGCGGCACCAGGCAGGTACCAGTCATCAAATAACACCCGCTTGGAAAAGTTAACTCGCGAAACAGGAACCCTGCCAGCTCGTCTAACGATCGTTTCATTCTTGATAAGGCTGTTGTACCCTCGTAAAGCGCTTTATCGCTGCGCTTAATAACAATGCTGATCATTGTATCCTGGCTTATAGGCGAATCAATTACATATAAACACGGACCAATTGCGGCACTCTTATCATAAGTTTTAGCCTGCGGCAGATAGAGGGCATTTTCGCCTTCAATGCTGCGCGAGCTCATATCATTACCAATAGTATAACCCTGGATACTTCCTTTCGAGTTGATAAAAAGTGTCAACTCAGGCTCGGGCACGTTCCATGTCGAATCTTTACGAATAGCAACATCCTGCCCATGGCCCACCACACGCTGCGGTGCCGATTTAAAAAAGATCTCGGGCCGCTCGGCATCATAAACTCTTTTGTACAGGTCAGACCCGCCCGATGTTTGCGACTCCTCAACCCGTGCATCCCTGCTTTGCAGATAAGTTACGCCTGCGGCCCAAACTTCCTGGTTAGCAATTGGCGGCAGTAAGTCCGTCTGCCAATCATCGCCGATAATTTTTTCGGCAGTTTTAGTTTGAGCTGACAGGTAGTTATACAGTCCATCCCTATTTACAACCTCATCCCATTGCTGGTTAAGTTTGTAAACCGAACTCTCAGACCGCAAAAAAACACCTTTTAATGTTTTGTATAATTTCATTGTTTTAAGCAATTTTATCTTTGGTTAGTTCGCCATCAACTTTGCGCCAGATCTGTAGCGGGTTATCGTTTTGTAATTCCGCTGGCAAAAGTTCCTGCGGGAAATTCTGAAAACACACCGGCCTGGTATACCTGTATATGGCCTGCGAACCAACCGATGTTGACCTACTATCTGTTGTAGCCGGGTATGGCCCGCCATGCAGCATAGCATGGGTAACCTCTACACCTGTCGGCATATTATTTATCATCAACCGCCCGGCTTTTTCTTCCAGGATATTAAATAGGTCGCCAAACCCGGCCACGTCAGCTTGATTAGCCCAAATACTGGTAGTTAACTGTCCGGGGATCTGTTCTGCAATCTCCAATAATTGAGCTATATCGTCAGCAACTACGTGTATAGCAACCGGGCCAAAATGCTCTTCGAATAAGGTTTTGTCTTTTAAAAAATCTGTGCATGATATGGTAAATGCCTGCGGAACAGCTTTGCTATCGCCACCAATACCAACACCAATTGATTTTAACAAGGAGTTATCCGACAGTTCAGAAACGCCCTTGCAATAAGAATTATAAATAGCATCTGTAAGCATTGCCCCACCCGCTACTTCTGTTAGCGATTGGCTGTATTGCGACAAAAACTGTTCAGTATCTGCACCTTTTATCAGCAACACAATACCCGGGTTGGTACAAAACTGGCCTACACCCATTATATTTGATGCTACCAAAGCTTTGGCAATACCCGCTGCATCGTCTTTTAACTTACCGGGCAATAAAAACACCGGGTTAACACTGCCCATTTCGGCATATACCGGGATAGGCTCATCGCGTTTAGCGGCAAGGTCAAACAACGCCCTGCCACCTGCTAATGATCCGGTAAACCCAACTGCTTTAACTAAAGGATGTGTTACCAATGCTTTGCCCGATTCGGTAGTTTTGCCATGGATCAAGGAGAAAACACCATCAGGCATCTCTGTTTTTTGTGCTGCTGCCACAATACAGTTAGCTACCAATTCAGATGTTACCGGGTGACCGAAATGTGCCTTGAAAATAACCGGGCAACCTGCTGCCAGAGCCGAAATAGTATCGCCACCGGCAACAGAAAATGCAAATGGGAAATTACTTGCACCAAATACAGCCGTAACACCCAACGGCCTTGCCATTTGGCAAATATGCGGTTTA
>JACMRC010000352.1 GCA_014376655.1 Mucilaginibacter sp.
ATATAAGGCAGATAGCGCCCGGTATTTCCCCGGCAGTAAAACACAGAAAGCGCAGTCGTTTGCTAAAAAGCTGGCTGTATCGCAACGGGTTTTTGATTTAAAGACGCATTTTGATTCGTTGCTAAAGGCTACCACGGTAGCTAACATTAGTGCGCCGGTTATCAAAGCACGGCCGTCCAAACCAGTAAAGCCCGATACAACGGTTAGCATACGGCAGGAAGCCACCAGCAACGGCCTGTTGCGCCGCCTTAAAGACGCTATCGTAAATAAAAATCAGATAAAAGTTTTAGTTATCCGCGAAAAGAAGCGCCGCGACTCGGTAAGGCATGCCCTTACCCCTGCCAATTTACTGCGCGAGCTGAAAAACCAAAATGCTTATATACTGCTATCAAACGAGCAGCTTATTGCTGCCAACCTTAACCTGCTTACCCAACTGCACCAGCTTTTGCAGCAGCTTAAAGATATTGACCAGGCCGCGTGGGAAAATGCCCGTAATGAAGTGCTGCTGCAATACCAGTCTACCACCGGCGATATGAATAATTTTATCGGGGTTGCTATTGTCCTTATCCTGGTATTTATTGTTTTGTTGATCTATTTTATCCGTAAGGCAGGGCAGGCAGAGCAAAACTATCTTTTAGAAAACGAACGTGCGGTTGCACTTGCCGGCCAGAAATCAGAGATACTGGCCACCATGAGCCACGAGATACGCAACCCGCTTACGGCCATTACCGGCGCAATTTATATGCTAAACAGGACCCCTCTTTTACCCGACCAGGAAAGAAAAGTAGCGGCAATAAACCTGTCGTCGACCATGCTGATGGAAACGGTAAATAATATACTGGATGTAAGCGCACTGGAGCATCAGGAGGGTGGTGTGATTTTGTTGGCATCATTTGCGCCTTTCAAGGTATTACAGGAAGCCGCAGAGAGTATGCATTTTATGGCCGAAAAGAAAGGCATCCAACTCATATCCCAATTTGAAGGCGATAACCCCGCGATAGTTACCGGCGATATTTTTAAACTGAAACAGGTAATGGTTAACCTGCTTAGCAATGCCATTAAGTATACAGACCACGGCAGCGTTACCATAACAGCCACCTTAAACCGCACTGATGACCAGGCTGCAATACTGGAAGTTGGCATTAAAGATACCGGTGTAGGCATCCCTAAAGAGCAGCAAGCCGGCTTGTTTACCCGTTATTACCAGGGTCGCGGTGGGCACTTAAAGCCGGGTACCGGTTTAGGTTTATACCTATGCCGCCAACTCATCAGCCTGCAGGGTGGTACTATTAGTGTTGATAGCGATACCGGTAAAGGGTGCTTTATTAAGTTTACCATACCTTATCGCGATTAATAAAAAGGCGATTTTTAAATCGCCTGGCCAAGTAAATTACGCTTAGAAATTACATCAAGCGCGGCTAATAAGGGTAGTGCGACAAGGCCGGGGTTTTACCCCGCATGTAAAAATCAAACGTACCACCGAAGCCCCGGCCTTTGGTATACTTAAACTTATTTGCCATTTGTTTAAAAAATCGGCATCCATTATCGCTGATATAAAGACCGCAGGTGGCCCCATCAGGTATAACGCTCAAAAGGTCAAGGTCCAAAGCGGCGCCATCGCCGGGTTTAAGCGCTATGGCTTGTGTTTTGTTATCGTCTCCCCAGGTTATGCCAAACCGTGCGTTGCTGAAGTCGCGGTTAAAAAAATGTATAGTCATGTGGTTTTTGTGAATCGGGCGTTGCAGCCTAATAATTGGTGCGAGAATATTTATTTACCAACTGTTGCTTTTTTTGTTTAAGGTTTGCTATTAGTTTACGGCGTTTCTCTGTCAACAGGCGCGAGCCCCAAAAGTCTAATTTCCCGCCTGTTGTAAAAGCGCCGCCTATTCCCAATACAAAAATCATTATTACAATAAATATTATCACGCCATCCTTAAGTATCTCTCTCATCAGCCGGTAAAAAGCAATGCCTATGCCAAAAATGTCAATAATTAATTAAAACAATATATTTGAGGCATTTAATAATTAATGGTAAATAAAATATCCTATTTATTAATTTATATCGAAGTGTAATGAGGACACTTTATCAGAATTATTTCATGGTATTTCCGTGGGGGTGGTATTATTGAAATTTATAACTTAAAATTCTAATGTTAGTTAGATAATGTTTCCTTTGTATAATACCATCAGCAAATGGCCAAAAGCAAAAAAGCACAACCTGTTCAGCAGAAAGAAAACTCAATGCAACTTCAAGCTGCGCATCCGGATAAAACAGGATTGCCTGATAACTTAAAGGCAGGTATCGAAAGTATGTCCGGCCATAGCATAGATGATGTTAAGGTACATTACAACTCAAACCAACCGGCGCAATTACAGGCGCATGCTTACGCGCAAGGGGCAGATATCCACATAGCCCCGGGGCAGGAACAACACTTACCGCATGAGGCCTGGCACGTAGTGCAGCAAAAACAGGGACGGGTAAAACCGACGCTTCAAATGAAAGGTATTGTAGGTGTAAATGATGATACAACGTTAGAGAAAGAGGCGGATGTTATGGGAGCGAAGGCGGTTGAGGTTTCTACTAAATTGAAATGAGCGTTTATATGCGCTTTCATCAATACAGTGTTACATATTAAAAACGTTCCATTTATGCCCGTCAGGGTCGGCGAAGCTAAAACCATAATAGCCTTTACCAAATTCGGCAGGTTCTTGCAGGATAATACCATCGGCGTTACGCACCTCGGTGGCCCAGGCATCTGCTTCTTTACGGCTGTCGGCCCAAAGTGTAAACATGATCTCGTTAGTGCCGGATAGGTCCGTAGTTCCATCCTTCGCCGGATCGGTAAAATGATCATGCGAAAAAAAGTGTACCACAAAACCATCCTCGCCAATTTTAAAGCTGGTTAGTTCATTGGTCTTGTTATGCCCTTCGTTTGATGTAAACCCTATCGCGGTATAAAACTTACGGGTAAGCTCTACATCCTTTACGGCCAGGTTGGCCCATATTTGTTTTGGTTGCATGGTATGTTGGTTTAAGTATTAACAAATATAGGG
>JACMRC010000353.1 GCA_014376655.1 Mucilaginibacter sp.
CGTAAAACGCAATACCCTATATTATTAAAGCCGGATAAGCAGGTATATTTTGCCGGTGAGCACTTAACCTACCTAAACGCCTGGATGGCGGGCGCGTTCGAGTCGGCAAGGAGTGTGGTAAGCGCCGTACATGCACGTGTAACCGAACAGCGGGTAAGCTACCCCGCAACAAATATAAAAGGATAAAATTAACTAACTCACGCTAAACTGTAACAAGATGTCAAACGAAATTAACCGCAGAAACTGGATCAAAACCAGCGCTATGATGGCCGGGGGGCTGGCCTTCCTGGGTGGTACAGCGAGCCAACTGGCTGCCGCACCCATCATCAAAAAATTAAACCAAGGCGAAGATGTACTAACCGAGGAAATGTTCCTGAGAGATGCACCTATCGAGCTTAAAGCAAGATTGAACGCCAACGAAAACCCGTTTGGGCCGTCGCCTGCTGCTAAGAAAGCTTTGATGGAATCTATTGATGGTAGTTTCCGTTATCCAATGAAGTCTATTGGCGACCTGGCCGAGAAGATCGCTAAGTACGAAGGCGTATCGCCATATAATAATGTGATGATGGCTGCAGGTTCTACTCCGTTGTTAATGGCTGCCGCTATGCATTATAGCGAAGGTGGTAAGGAAATAATTACCGGCGATCCATCGTATGATGACTTGCCGACGCGCGCTGTGAAGTTTGGTGCCAAATGGGTAAAAGTACCCTTAACTGCTGACTATAAGTTGGACCTTGACGCTATGGAGGCAAAGGTTAACTCAAATACCGGCCTTGTTTATATTTGTAATCCCAACAACCCTACCGCGACAGTTGTTGATTCTGCAAAACTGAAAGCTTTTATTGAACGAGTATCTAAAAAAACAACCGTATTTGTTGATGAGGCTTATATTAACTATCTGCCCGATCCGGATGCTGTAACTATGATAGGTTGTGTTAAAGCTGGCCAGAATGTTATTGTGGCGCGTACCTTCTCAAAGCTTTATGGCTTTGCCGGATTACGTTGTGGCTATATCATTACTCAGCCCGAAATTATAGGCACGCTGTCTAAATATGCCGATGGTTTTGGCTTGTCTGCTCCAACTATTGCTGCCGCTATGGCCGCTTACCAGGAAAAAGATTTTTTACAGGATGCTTTGAAAAAGACGATGGCATCTAAAGCGTATTTATATAGTGTATTAAAGAAAGAAGGTTACGAGTATATCCCGTCATCAGCAAACTTTGTGATGTTCCCGTTAAAAATGGATAGGAACAAGTTTTCGGACGAGATGTATAAACGTGGCGTAGGTATCCGTACCTGGAAACTGAACGGTAAAGATTACTGCCGGATCAGTATTGGCCGCATGGACGAAATGGAAGCCTTTGCCGATGCCTTTAAACAAATATCATAACATCAACATAAATAAAATGCGTAATTTACTACTAATCTTTTGCTTGCTGTATGTAACCGCGACTGCATCAGCACAGCAAAAGACCCCAAACCCTCGTCCGCTAACGCTGGATGAATACACCAAGGCAAAAACTTATACCATTGCCGACCTTGATAAGGATACCTATGTTAAGTTTGACGGGGCTTATGTGCTTGACCGCTATGAAAGCCGCAAGCCATACTTTATTACCGGAGCCGATAACTTGAAAAAACGGGTAGACCTGTACAAGTTTGTAGCCAAAGAGGGTATGCAGGAAATTGGCCTGATGGTATTTTATACCAGTGAGACCGGTAAACGCTACCAAGCCTTAGTGCCCGATTTTACTGCGGATGGCAAAGTTTGGGAAGCGTATTTCCAGGATATTGATGATATTAACAAAGTCGAGAAAAACTTTATCCTTAAGTTGTCTTACGTGCTTTCAAAAGAAATGAGTTTTCAGCAATATAAAGTGTTAAATGGCGGCAAGGATATGAAAGAAGAATCGGCTACTTATGGCAATGATATCTGTTTCCCGGGTGATGAAATGGTGACTATGGGTAATGGTGCTAAAAAGCTGCTTAAAGATATAAAAAGCGGCGACGAGGTAATTACTATCAACCCGGTTACGCATCAGCCATCGGCAACTAAAGTTAAGGAGTTGACGGTTCATGCGGCTAAGAACTACGCATTAACGCAATTGGTTTTAGTATCGGCAACTGAGAAAAATACAGCAAATGCCGTAAATGTTAACTTGCGTGCTAAGGTTTTAAAAGCAACCCCTAATCACCCCATGCTAACCAAACAAGGCAGCGCCAAAATGGGTGATATTGCTTTAGGCCAGCAGGTGCTTTGCCTTAACGAACAAACGGGTAAATACGAAACCTATACCGTGCTGCAAAAAAGTGAGCACGGCGGTGGCGTACAAAACGTTTACAACATAGTAGCCGAACAAGGCAGTACATTCTTGATGAATGGCGTTATGGTAATGCAGAAATAATACAAATAGCAATCAATCTTTTACAAAGCGGGTAGCCAAAAGCTATCCGCTTTTTTGTTTATTTGCGTTTACTAATTATGACCAACCGGTTTCTATTTATAGTTTTTTTATTTGTGGCGATAGCAGGGCAGGCGCAGCAGCGTAAAATCCCGGTTGGTGCCGCAGGTAAACAAATATTGTATGGTAAGGACCTGATTGTTCGTACTGCTTATTACTTTGGCCCGAAAGGCAAACTTGGTCATTTAGCTAACGGTATGAATTGCCAAAACTGCCATAATGATGGTGGGACTAAATTCTATGGGCTTAATTTAATATCTACCGCAGCTAACTACCCGCAATATATGCCGCGTACCGGCGACGTAATGTCCATAGCAGGGCGTATTAACGGCTGTATGCAACGCAGTATGAATGGTAAGGCTTTGGACACCACAAGTCGCGAAATAAAGGCTATGGTGGCTTATATGAAGTGGCTGGGTAAAGGAGTAGCTAAAGGACAAAAGCCGCCGGGCAGTAGTGTTTTAAAATTAGCCTACATGAATAAACCCGCCAATCCCATAAAAGGTAAAGCGGTTTTCCTGCAAAAATGCCAGGCTTGCCACGGTGCAGCAGGGCAGGGCTTAAAGATAGCAAACAGCGCAGTTTATACCTACCCGCCACTATGGGGTAACGATAGTTATAATGATGGTGCCGGCCTTTACCGCATAACTACCTTTGCTGCCTTTGTTAAAAGTAATATGCCTTTTGGTACCACTTATATAACGCCGCAACTAACAGATGAAGAGGCCTGGAACGTAGCTGCGTTTATCAACTCACAACCACGCCCGCATTTTGACCAAAGTGCCGACTGGAAGGATATCAGCAAGAAACCGATAGACTTTCCATTTGGTCCGTATGCCGATAAATTTGGCGAGAAGCAGCATAAGTTTGGGCCATACCAACCAATTGCAAATTATAAACACTAATTTTTTTCGAATTGGATCGAATTGCACGAATTTAAAGCCGTCCATTTCAATTCGTGTAATTCGATTAAATTCCCAGATAACTTAGTAAGCATTCGTGACTATATTAAAAAATCATAACTTTATATTTTAAACCATTTATACATGAAAAACATAGTTAAATACTTCGTAATTGTTTTAG
>JACMRC010000354.1 GCA_014376655.1 Mucilaginibacter sp.
AATGAAAGTAATTAAATAATTAAAAAATGAAACAAAATATAATTTTCCTGGCATTACTACTAACCATGATAGGCACAGGTTGTGGCTCGCAAAAAAATAGTGTATCCGCCAAAAAAAGTCTTCGTGTTTTAATCGTAGCCGGCGGTTCATCGCATGATTTTGATAAATGGTATAAGCAGGCCGATGCCGAAACCTTACGCAAAGACGGCTTAGCCACTGTAATTTATACAGATAATACAGACTCTATCGCATATTATCTGCCACAAACAGATGTGCTTTATTTAAGCAATAATAAACCTATAAAAAGTGTGGAAACACGCCAGGCAATTTTTGCTTTTGTAGACGCGGGCTATGGTTTAATCCTGGGCCATCCGGCATTATGGTACAACTGGAAAGACTGGCCGGAATATAATGCCCAATTAGCAGGCGGTGGTGCAACTTCGCATGATAAATATGGCGCTTTTGAAGAAACCGTAGTAAACACCAGTCACCCGGTAACTCAAGGTCTTGAACAAAAAATAACCTTAAAGGACGAACGATATCATTACGAACACGATCCAAAAGCAGCTGAAATTGAGGTTTTAGTAACCAATAGCGTTGCCGGATCAGATAAAATTTATCCATCAATATTTGTGGTGAAAAACCCAAAGGCGCGCATAGTGGGTATAGCCTTGGGCCATGATGCCGAATCGCATGACATTGCTTTTTACCAAACAGTTTTACGCAACGCCGTTAAATGGGTAGCCCATAAATAATGGTATTAATCTTTAATTGTATTTAGTAACAGAACGAACAAATAACAACAATGAGTCAGAAAAAAATTACCGTAGTTATAGTAGGCATGGGTTTCGGAAAAGAGTTTATACCCATTTACCAAAGCCACCCGGATATTAAAGCCGTGGGCATTTGTACACGCAATAAAAAAACATTAGCAGACCTTGCTGCCAAATTTAACCTGGATAAAGATCTCTGTTTTGAAAATTTTGAGGATATTCCGGGTCGTGACGATGTTGATGCAATACATGTGGTTACACCCGTGCCTGAGCATGCAAAAATGACTTTAGCGTCATTAAATGCCAATAAGCATACTGCCTGTACCATACCAATGGCCATGACGGTTGAAGATTGTAAAGCCATTGTTGAGGCAAAAAGGAAAGCAAATAAAGTTTATATGATGATGGAAACTGCCCTGTATACCCGGGAGTTTTTATACGGATTAAATTTGGCTGAAACAGGCCAGTTAGGGCGTATTCAATTTGTCAGAGGGTCTCATATTCAAGATATGAGTATGGATGGGTGGGCAGAATATTGGAAAGGCTTTCCACCTATGTTAAATGGGACCCACGCTATTTCACCCTTGCTACGGATTAATAATACCAAGGCAGAAAGTGTGGTTTGCCATGGCTCAGGTAAGTTAAGCGATGACTTAGCCAGCAGGTATGGTTCGCCGTTTGCAGTTGAAACCGCTACGTTCACCCTTAAAAACTCTGATGTTATAGCAGAAGCTACTCGTTCATTATTTGACGTGGTAAGGCAATATCGCGAAAGCTATGATGTATATGGTACAAAAATGTCATTTGAGTGGGAACAATTACAAGACGAAAGTCACGTAATTTTTGATGGCGGCGAAAACGCCAAAAGAGTTGATGTGCCTGATACCGACCAGATGCTGATTGAGGAAATTGCGCATTATACCCGTCGCGAAAAAATTGACGACCCTAACCACGTATCATTTTTACAAGGTGCCGGCCATGGTGGTTCACACCCACATTTGGTGCAAGAGTTTGTGGCCGCTATTATGGAGAACCGCAACTCGGCAGTTGACGCGGACGTGGCTGCAAACTATACCTGTGCCGGTATCTGTGCCCATGAATCGGCTATGAATGGTGGTAAAAGAATAAGCATACCTGATTTTGAATTGTAAACATTAATATATGGTGCCCTCTCTTATAATTGTTGTATGATGAAATTTGGTGTTAGCACATTTGTTTGGGTTTCGCCCTTTAATACAAACTCTTTTGACCTTGTTTACAAAGTTAAGGGCATGGGTTATGATATATTGGAAGTTGCGGTGGAGGACAAAGACCTAATTGATTGGAAAAAATTAAAAGAAATTGTAAAAGAAACCGAATTAAACGTAACAATAAGTGGGGCGTTTGGCGCAACCCGAGATATATCAAGCACTGATCTCGCAATAAGGAAAGAAGGGCTAAACTACATTATTGATTGTATAAAAATTGCACAATATATGGATAGTCCGGTTTTTACCGGTCCGGTTTATTCAGCGGTTGGAAAAACCCGCTATACCACCGCAGAGCAAAAGAAACGGGAACGGGCCTGGTGTATTGAAAATCTTTTAACAGCAGGGAAAATAGCGGCCGATCATAATGTTATTATAGGCCTTGAGCCACTAAACAGATTTGAAACCGATATGGTAAATACGGTAGATCAGGCCCTTTCTATTGTTAATGAGGTTTCAAACCCCAGTCTAAAAGTATCCTTGGATACTTTTCACTGCAATATTGAAGAAAAAAACATAGCCAATTCTATCCGGAAAATTGGTAAAGAAAGATTATGCCATATCCAGGCCAATGAAAGCGACCGGGGTACACCAGGAACCGGAAACGTTGATTGGATAGGCATTAAAGATGCGCTGGCCGCTATTAAATATGAGGGTGCGGTAGTAATTGAGACGTTTGGTGCCCCCTCAAAAGAACTTGCAAAAGCAGCCTGTATATGGCGGCCACTTGCAAAAAGTGCGGATGTACTTGCCATAGATGGACTTGCATTTTATAAAAAGTTGTTTACTTAACTAATAGAAAGATTTAACGTATAAATACTTGATTGTTATAAACCGATTAGCGTACCCTTACTAAACCAAATAATTACTTGATATGAGTTCAGTTACTGATAATGGAGCAGATATTACTATGGTAGATAATCATGCTAAAAAAATACTTTTTTGGGGATGTTTTATCGTGTTGGTTTCTTCTGCTTTCGGATTTGTGTTCCGGTCTTTTTTAATGGCTGATTGGGGGATACAATTTGGGCTGAGCAAGACCCAGCAAGGCGAAATTTTTGGGGTAAGTTTTTGGCCCTTCGGGATCAGTATTGTGTTTTTTAGCTTAATTATTGATAAAGTTGGATACAAGAAGTCAATGATCTTCGCATTTATATGCCATACCCTTTCTGTCATCATCACCATTATGGCAAATGGTTATTGGATGCTATATTTTGGTACGCTTTTATTTGCTTTAGGAAATGGAGCTGCAGAGGCGGTTGTAAATCCGGTTGTAGCTACCATGTATCCTAAAGAGAAAACAAAATGGCTAAACATATTACATGCCGGATGGCCTACCGGTCTGGTAATTTCAGGCCTGTTAGCAATTGCTATGCTTCATTTCCATTTACGATGGGAAATAATTATTGGGTTTATTATGCTCCCGGTAATTGTATATGGTGTAATAATTGCCAATCGTAGTTTTCCTGTAAATGAACGGGTTAAAGCTGGGGTTAGTTACCTGGAGATGTTGAAAGAGGTTGGGATTTTAGGTATATTGATAGTTGTGTCTTTGTGTACATTCCAGTTGGGAAATCTTTTTGATTGGTCATATATAGTAAGTGTAATTATTATACTGGTTATCGTTGGTGCATTTGCATTCTTTGTAAGGGCCCTGGGGCATCCGCTATTTATTTTGTTGCTTTTGCTGATGATACCTTTAGCAACGACAGAATTAGGAACCGATAGTTGGATAAGTGATTTAATGACACCCGAAATGGCCAAGATAGGATTGCAGGGAGGGTGGGTATTAGTTTATACCTCTGTTATCATGGCTATATTACGATTTTATTCAGGCCCTATTGTACACAAATTTGCTCCACTGGGCTTGTTGGCTGTAAGCGCAGTAGTGGCATGTTTTGGATTGGAGTTTCTATCTTATTCAGTAGGATTTGTCATCATTATTGCTGCGACAATTTACGCGCTGGGAAAAACCTTTTTTTGGGGAACAATGCTGGGCGTTGTTGCTGAACAGTTTCCAAAAGGAGGCGCATTAACATTGAATTTTACCAGCGCCGTAGGGCAAATTGGCGTAGGAATAATAGGAGCTGTCTTTTTAGGAACTATCCAGGATAAACAACTGGATAAAAACCTGACTAATTATGATAACAAAAATCATACAGCGTTTCATACTACTTACATTACGCAGCAAAAGAAAAGTATTTTTGGTAAATACCAAGCTATTGACGAAAGTAAATTAGCCGTAGCCCCTTCTGCGACTATTCAAACAATTGCCGGGGTACAAAACAATGCTAAAAAAGACGCACTTAGATTAGTAGGCATTTTACCCGGTGTAGTATTTATGTTTTACCTCGGCATTATGCTTTATTTTAAACGTAAAGGCGGCTATAAACCAGTAGTATTAAAGGAACGCACAGTTAATACCTCCTAAATAATAATTTACAAAAGGCTTTAAATACCCTGTTTGCAAATAAACACATTTTGATTAATTGTGGATAGCAAATCAAGGTATTATAGCCACGCTTTTGTCCAATAAATTCCGTTCAACACAATTATTTACTTATTAAATCAAATTTCATGAGAAGAATTTTATTTAGAAGGCAGGGACACCCTGCCCGGCTGCAATGGCTTCCTTATAAAGTGCATTCAAAAAAAGCACTTCTTATTTTTTCAGTTATATTCAGTTTGCTGTTTTCAGTTTCTGCATTTGCACAAAAAATTCAAATTACCGGAACTGTAGTTGGCGATAACAATGAAACTTTAATTGGCGTAACAGTTAAGGACAAAGCCTCGCAAAGTGGTACGTCAACTGATGCCAATGGTAAATTTAATCTGTCTGTATCTAATGCTAATGGAGTATTAGTAGTTAGTTATATAGGCTATAAAACTAAAGAAGTGGCTCTTAACGGGCAAACTTCTATCAAAATTCAGCTTACGGCTAATAATTCAAGCCTTCAGGAAGTAGTTGTAACGGGTTACGGTACCCAAAAAAGAGAATCGTTAACCGCTGCAATTTCGTCTACTACCAGTAAAGATCTTGACCGTGTACATGGTGGGTCAACTGTAAGTTCAGCCTTAGCCGGTAAGATTGCCGGTTTAACTTTCAAACAATCTGAAGGCAGGCCCGGAGCCAGTGCTTCAATCCAAATACGCAATATGGGTTCGCCTTTATTCGTAATTGACGGTATCCAAACGGATGAGGGCCAGTTTAACAACATATCGCCGAATGATGTAGAAAGCATTAGTATATTAAAAGATGCTTCTGCTGCTATTTATGGTATGCGGGCAGCTAACGGTGTTGTGGTAGTAACCACTAAAAAAGGTTCAGGCGAAAGCAGGATCAACGTCGATGCCTACTTGGGCTATCAAAAATTTTATCGTTTTCCAAGGGCGCAAAGCAATTCATATAATTATATGATGTACAAAGCCGAAGCAAACGTAAATGATGCCGGTACTACCCCTATTACCCAGTCAGAGCTGGATAAATATAAAGTAGGCACAGCACCAGGCTACCAAAGTTTTGACTGGAATAAATTTATTATTGACGATAATGGAAACGCGCCTCAAAACTCTATCAATATAAATTTTCAGGGAGCTTCTGATAAAGTAAACTATTATGTATCAGCAAGTAATGTTTATCAGACATTTAATTTAGGTAAAGAGTTCAACTTTCAACGTTCAAATATTCAATCAAATATCAGCGCCAAGTTAGCCACCGGGTTAACCGTAAGAATGGAAATTAACGGACGCGTAGAAGACAGGGAAAACCCAGGTGTACCAGGTGGTGATGATTATGATGACGAAAGGTACGCCGTGCAACGTAACACCCCGTTAGAAAGGCCATACGCTAACGATAATCCTGATTACCTGGGTGATATTGTTCATAATCAAACTAATTATGCGTTTTTGAACAATAAACTATCGGGCCATCAAAGTGATATTTGGCGGATATTAAATACGAAGATGCAGGCAGATTACCAAATTCCGGGTATTAAGGG
>JACMRC010000042.1 GCA_014376655.1 Mucilaginibacter sp.
AAAATATTCGGATATGATCGGGTTGATGATCTTAAACTGATCATATCTCAGGTTATCTATCAATATAAAGAAAACCGGGCCATTGCCATCCAGCTTGGGGAACACCTTCTTTTTAAATAACTGCGGCGAACTGGTTGGTGCCGTATCCGGGTTTTTAATCCAGTCCAGGTAATTACGCTCAACAAACTTGCAGAACTGGGTATTGGCCTCGGCTTTTTGCAGGGTCAGGATCTCATGCATACCGGCATCTTCCAGCTGGCCCAGTTCCAGTTCCCAATAAATTAGTTTTTTGTAAACATCAACCCATTCCTGGTGACTTAGGTTATCATTAAGCGTTATGCCTAATGTCCTGAAATCCTGCTGATAGGCCATTGTGGTTTTCTCGGTAACCAGGCGTTTGTTTTCAGTCAGTTTCTTTATGGTAAGCAGTATTTGTTTAGGGTGAACGGGTTTTATCAGGTAGTCGCCAATTTTTGAACCTATGGCATCCTCCATCAAATATTCTTCCTCGTTCTTGGTTATCATTACAATCGGCACATCGTTGTTGATGTTTTTGATCTGCGCCAGTGTTTCAATGCCGGTTAAGCCGGGCATATTTTCGTCTAAAAAAACCAGGTCGAAATAGTTATTTTTGAAAGTCTCCACAGCATCATTACCGTTGGTTACGGTAGTTACTTTGTAGCCTTTTTCGCTTAAGAAAAGTATATGTGGTTTTAACAGGTCAATCTCGTCATCAGCCCATAATATTGTGGTATCCTGCATGGTGTTTTTTATAATATCGGTAAATAAATTTCGTTCAGTAATTCAGCCTGTTAAAGCATAACTTAGACCAAACATAGCGATATAACCCCAAAGCGGACTATTTGTTACACATGATGACGCAGTATTAACAAAAATTAACAAATAGAAAGTACAATGTTTATCTTAATTTAACACTTTTGCAGCGCATAAATTACACATTGAATAAAAAGAAAATAATAAACGACCCGGTTTACGGCTTTATAAGTATACCTACCGAATTGGTGTTCGACCTTATCGAGCACCCTTACTTTCAGCGCTTGCGTTATATCAAGCAGTTGGGTATGACCCACCTGGTTTACCCCGGCGCGTTGCATACCCGTTTTCATCATGCTTTAGGTGCCATGCACCTGATGAAAATGACCATCGAAACCTTACGCAGCAAAGGGAATGAAATAACCGCCGAAGAAGAGCAAGGGGTAACCATTGCTATTTTATTGCACGATATTGGCCACGGCCCGTTCTCGCACGCGTTGGAGCATACTATTGTCAAGGGCGTATCGCACGAGGATATATCTATCCTGTTAATGGATAAACTGAACGAACAGTTTAACGGGCAACTAACCACCGCTATCAGCATCTTTAAAAACACTTACGCAAAGCGATTTTTGCATGAGCTGGTATCAAGCCAGTTGGATATGGACAGGTTGGATTACCTGAATAGGGATAGCTTTTTTACCGGTGTGTCTGAAGGTGTTATCAGTTCCGACCGCATCATAAAGATGCTGAATGTAGTGGATGACCATATAGTTATTGAAGAAAAAGGCATCTACTCGGTAGAGAAGTTTATCATCGCCCGCCGGTTAATGTACTGGCAGGTTTATCTTCATAAAACAGTTATAGCTGCCGAGCAATTATTGGTTAAGATACTGGAACGCAGCCGCGAGCTGGTTTTAAAAGGCGAGAAGTTATTTGCCACGCCGGCGCTTAGCCATTTTTTACACAATGAATTGTCGTTGGAGGAGTTTATTAAAGATGGGCATTTAGAAATATTTACCCGGTTGGATGATACAGATATCCTGTCGGCAGTAAAGGTTTGGGCTACCAATGATGATTTTGTATTGTCTAAGCTTTGTACTGATTTTGTACACCGCAAAGTGTTTCATGTGGATATTTCCAACGACGCACCAAACCAGCAATTTGTAGCCGATTTGAGTAACAAGGCGATTACGAAATACGGTATCACCGAAAAGGAAGTACCTTACTTCGTTTTTACAGATTCCATACAGAATAATGCTTACCGCGTAGGCGATGGCAACATAGGTATATTGATGAAAGACGGCACGGTAAAAGACATTGCCACCGCCAGCGATTACTCAAACCTTGAAGCCTTAGCTAAAACCATAGAGAAATATATACTTTGTTATAGTAAAGATTTAGTTTTGAGTAGTGAGTGATGGGTTTTGAGTCTGACTTTGTCTAACTCATCACTCTCAACTCAAAACTCATCACTCACAATAACTACTCACATTAAATAATTATTAACTTTGCGCCCATGCAATTTACCGCTCAGCAAATAGCTTCATTACTCAACGGAACCGTTGAGGGCGATCCGTCTGTGGCGGTTAACCAACTGGCTAAGATAGAGGAGGCTACCGCCGGTACACTTTCGTTTTTGGCTAACCCTAAGTACGAGCCGTTTCTGTATACCACTAACGCGTCTATAGTTATTGTTAATAATGACCAGTTGTTAGCCGATACAGTTAAAGCCACTTTAATACGGGTAGAGAATGCATATAGCTCGTTCTCTGTATTGCTGGAAGCTTACAACACTATAAAATTAGATAAAAGCGGTATTGAGCAGCCGTGCTTTATTCACCCATCGGCACAAATTGGCGAGAATGTTTACATAGGCGCATTTGCTTATATTGGTCCGGGCGTAAAGCTGGGCGACAAAAGCAAAGTTTATCCAAATACTTATATAGGCGATAATGTAACCATAGGCCAAAATACCACGCTGTTTGCGGGTGTTAAGGTTTATTTTGATTGTGTTTTGGGTGATAACGTTATCGTACATTCAGGCGCTATTATAGGCAGCGATGGTTTTGGTTTTGCCCCAAATGCGGATGGTACTTACAACAAGATAAGCCAGATAGGCAATGTTATTTTAGAAGATGATGTGGAGGTAGGTTCAAATACCACTATCGACCGCGCTACAATGGGGTCGACCATTGTGCGTAAAGGTGCCAAGCTGGATAATTTATTACAGATTGCCCATAATGTCGAGATAGGATCAAACACCGTTATAGCTGCACAAACCGGTATATCAGGTAGCACCAAAATTGGCGACAACTGCGTAATTGGCGGCCAGGTAGGTATGGTGGGGCATATCAGCGTAGCTAATGGCAGCCAGATCATGGCAAAATCGGGCATCAACAAGAATATAGTTGAAGAAGGTAAAAAATGGGGCGGTATCCCGTTTTTCGCGCCATATATGGAAAATCTGCGCATCGAATCGGCAGCATCACGCCTGCCTACTTTAGAAAAAAGAGTAATAGAATTAGAAAAAATAATTGCTGAAATGCGAAATAGTTAATTAGGCACTGGTCATTTGTTAATTGGTGTCATAGCCAATCACTAATGACCAATCACTAATGACCAATGACGAACAAGAATGAATATCAAACAAAGAACTATTAAGGCACCCGTTTCTCTTTCGGGATCTGGTTTACATACCGGCGAGAAAGTTATCATGACCTTTAACCCGGCACCAGAGAATCATGGCTATAAATTCAGGAGGATTGATGTAGAGGGCATGCCTATTATTGATGCCGATTGTGACAACGTTACCGATACATCACGCGGTACCACCTTGTCGCAAAACGGGGCCAGTGTAAGCACAATAGAGCATGTTTTAGCAGCTTTAGTAGGCGTGGAGGTAGATAATGTGCTGATAGATATGGATGGCCCTGAAACGCCTATTATGGACGGTAGTTCTATCCAGTTTGTTGAAGCTATTTTAAGCGCGGGTTTTTTAGAACAGGAAGCTGACCGCGAATATTATCATATCCCGTACAACATCCACTATTCTGAGCCAGACCGTAAGGTAGAGATGGTGGCAATGCCTTTGGATGATGATTACCGCTTTACCTGTATGGTTGATTATAACTCGCAGGTATTGGGCAGCCAGCATGCAAGTATCTCGTCGATAACTGAGTTTGTTGATAGCATTGCTTCATGCCGTACCTTCTGCTTTTTGCATGAGTTAGAAATGCTGTTAAAGCACGACTTGATTAAAGGCGGCGACTTAAACAATGCCATAGTGGTAGTTGATAAAGATGTTGACCAGGAAGAGTTAAATCACTTAGCCAAACTTTTTAATCGTAAAGATATTAGTGTAGCCCCGCAAGGCATATTAAACAATATAGAACTGCGCCACCAAAACGAGCCTGCAAGACATAAATTGCTGGATATGATAGGCGATTTAGCGCTTGTTGGCGTTCCGTTACGCGGGCATATTATGGCTGCAAGGCCGGGTCATGCTGCTAACGTAGCGTTCGCTAAAAAGATAAAAACGCTGATAAAAAAAGAGCGCAGTCGTAAGCATTTCAAGGTTTACGACCCGAACATGAAACCGGTTTATGATACCGTACAGATAATGGAGATACTACCGCACCGCTACCCGATGTTAATGATAGATAAGATCCTTGAATTAACTAAGAGCCATGTAGTAGGGTTGAAAAATGTAACCATGAACGAGGGGCTTTTTATGGGCCATTTCCCGGGCGCGCCGTTATTTCCGGGGGTGTTGCAGATAGAGGCTATGGCACAAACCGGTGGTATATTGGTATTGAATACAGTGCCCGATCCGCAGAATTATATTACCCTGTTCCTGAAAATAGAAAATGCCCGCTTTAAGGATAAAGTTGTCCCCGGCGATACCATTATCTTTCATTGTAATTTAATTGCGCCAATTCGCCGCGGCATTGCCCAGATGAAGGGTGTTGGTATGGTGGGCGAACGCATAGTTGTTGAGGCCGAGCTAATGGCACAAATAGTTAGAAAAACAAAAACTGAAGAAGCATGATCCAGCCTTTAGCATATATACACCCACAGGCTAAAATAGCCGACAACGTAGTGATTGAGCCATTTGTAACCATCCACAAGGATGTTGAAATTGGCGAAGGCACCTGGATAGGGTCTAACTCGGTAATTATGGATGGCGCGCGCATTGGTAAAAATTGCCGCGTTTTCCCGGGTGCTGTAGTATCTGCCCCGCCGCAGGATCTGAAATACAAAGGCGAACCAAGTACGGTAACCATTGGCGATAATACGGTTATCCGCGAATGCGTAACGCTTAACCGTGGTACCGCTTTAGATAAAAATACAACCACTATTGGCAACAATTGCTTGCTAATGGCCTATGTACACGTAGCGCACGATTGTGTGATAGGCGACAATGTAATAGTTGCTAACTCGGTGCAATTGGCCGGACACATTAATGTATACGATTTTGCCTTTATTGGTGGCGGATCATTAGTTCACCAGTTTGTGGAGATAGGTGCGCATAGCATGATATCGGGCGGATCATTGGTGCGTAAAGACGTACCTCCGTTTACCAAAGCGGGTCGAGAACCGGTATCATACATCG
>JACMRC010000355.1 GCA_014376655.1 Mucilaginibacter sp.
ACACCTATGCGCATTTTATATAACCAGGCAGATGCTGCGCCGGTTTGGTATAGCGAGGCTTATTATCAAAAACTAATAGACCATCCTACCGAACTGGTTGAAATACCCGCCGGCCAAAACGTTAGCGAAACTTATGTAGTCGGCCAATTAAAAGCCGCCCCGCATGCGCAAGCCGCCAAAGACTTTATGGACTTTTTAACCGGACCAACGGCAAAAGCTATCTATCGGAAATATGGATTTACAACTAATTAAGGCAGCCTACTTTTTTATTCGGTACTCTTTACCGTTGCGGGTGGTTGTCCAGGTAACGCCACCATCTTCTGACCGTTGCGATTGATAGGTAATTTCGTCGCCTGCCGCGTTGAAGGTATTTAATGTTCTGTATAGTTTGGTGCTTTTTAAGTGATGGTTGTAGATCCAGGTATTACCGTTAATAATAATATCGCTGATAACAGTTATGATTTTACCGCTTTCATCTGTTTCGTAATACGGATAGGTCTTTTTAGTAATATCATAACTATAAAAACAACTATCACGGGTAATTCCGTTATCGTCATGAATTATTTGCGCTGCTAATAGTCGGGTATGATCTTTAGACCATGTGCTGGTAGTGAGGCATACCGTATCGCGTTTAGCTTCGTCTTTAAAAATAATCCAGGTACCGGCGTAAGCGTTTAATAACTTTATGGGTTGGGTTTGCGCTATACCTCGATAAAAGCTACCGATCAGCAATAATCCTAAAAAGACTTTCTTAAACAACATGCTGTAAAATTAATATTGGTTGATGGGTTTAAATTGGTGAAACTACCCTATTATCAGGCCCAGGCTTTTCTTAAAAACCTTAGCCAATTGCCGTGCATCATGTTTTCAATATCACCTGCAGTATAACCACGCTTAGCCAATAAGCCGGTTACCTTTTGCAGATCGGCATTTGTTTCCAGGTCATAAGGGCATTGTTCGCGGCCAAACGCGCCATCCAGATCAGTACCCATGCCTACATGCAAGGCATTCCCGGCTATTTGGCAGATATGATCGATATGATCTATCATTACTTCTAAATTACAGCCCATCCCCTCGGGAGTTGATTCGCCGCGCACCCAGTTAGGCACCATCATCCAGGCATCTAATGCGGCACCAATTACAGCACCACGGTCAATTAAAGCTTTGATCTGCTCGTCACTGTATTGGCGGTTATGATTAACCAAGGCGCGGCAGTTATTATGGCTTGCCCAAACGTGGCCGTTAAAATTATCAAGCGCTTCCCAAAAGCTATCATCGCATAAATGGGTGGCATCTAAAATTACATTTAGCCGTTCCATTTCCTTTAACAGCTCGTGCCCTTTCGGCCCCATAACACCAGTGGCATCTGTGCCTTGAGCATAACGCCCGGGGCCATAATGTGCCGGACCAACAGCTCGGAGCCCACCCTGGTAGGCCCGCTCTAAATGGCCAACAGTAATCAATGAGTCGGCACCTTCTAAACTTAGTATATAGCCAATCGGCTTAGCTGTGTTATCACTCCCATCTGTCCAAAGCTTTACATGTTTATCAAGCGTAGCTAAGTTGTTTACCTGCACCATTTCGCCGGCATCTTCCATGGCTTTGTACCATGCCAGTTGCCCCTGCGTTTGCGCCCAGGCTTGCTCTGGCGAGTGCCAGCCCGGCAATTGATTACCAGGAGCAACATACCGCGCAATTTGGGTAGCCACTACCAAGCCTATATTGCCTTTACGCAATTCCGGTAACGATACGGTGGCTTTGGCCCGGTCGGGTTTATCTATAAGGCCTTGCTCGCGTTGGTTAACGGTAGCAACCGGTTGTGTAAGGTCGCGGTTCCATTCCATCGCGTTCATGCTCAGATCAAGATGTGCATCTACTATAAACATCTGACTATTCTAATTCAAAAAGCGCCTCTATCTCTACCGGGATATTGTCAGGCAATGATCCAAAACCTACAGCGCTACGCACGCCAATACCATTCTCTGTACCCCAAACCTGCGCGAACAATTCGCTGCAGCCGTTAATAACGTATGGGTGTTTTTCAAAGTCGGGTGTGCAATTAACCATCCCCAATACTTTTATAACCCGCTTCACCTTGTTTAAACTGCCCAGGTTAGTTTTAATGGTTGATAAAATAGCCAGGCCAACCTGCCTTGCGGCCAGCTTGCCTTCGTCCATATCCATATCTTCACCAATACGACCAATGATCAAACTCTTGTCGTCCTGAACCGTGCCATGGCCCGATACATACAGGTATTTACCATCAATAAGGCAAGGTTTATATACGCCAAGCGGTGTTGGTGCGGGTGGCAGATTTAGTCCGGTTTCTGCGAAATTTTCTTCGGGTGTATTCATAACATGTTTTTATATAGGGCTAAAATTAACTCATTTTGAAGTATAATACGATATTACCAAAGTGTTTATAGGGATATTTTGTAAGTTAGTACTTTGGCAAACCGCCCGTAAACCTGGTATAATGAAAGCAAATCCAATCACATCGGCAGCATGTTATGTTGCTGCTATAGTTTTAGCTGTCTCTGTTTTGTTTGAAATGCCGCAGGCCTTCTCACAGGGTAAGCAAAAGCCTACTGCCGCCAGCGTAAACTTTGATAAAGACGGTCACCAGGTTACCCGTTTCAGCACCGTGGGCGATGCTATTGACGCGCATGATGGCGAGATAGCCCTGTTTAACGGCGTATACTACCTATACGGCACCAGCTATGATTGCGGCTTTGCCTGGGGCGATAAGAAAGCGCCTTTCTGCGGGTTTAAAAGCTATTCGTCTACCGATATGGTGAACTGGACCGACCGCGGTTTTCTGTTCGACGCACAGACGCCGGTTTGGCAAACACGCTGCAATGGTAATACCTACGGCTGTTTCCGCCCACATGTTATTTATAATGAGACAACTAAGCTATATGTGCTTTGGATAAACGTTTACGATAATGTATCCGGCTACCGCGTGTTCACGGCTAAGCAGCCTGCCGGTCCGTTTACCGAAGTTGCCGAACCCAAGCTGGCCGTTAACAGTAATATGCCGGCAGCAGGCCTGAACAACGGCGACCACGATACCTTTATTGACGACGACGGCACTGCCTATTTAGCGTATACCGACTGGCGCACCAAGGGCAGTATCATAGTTGAAAAGCTAAGCGCCGACTACCTAACCGGCACCGGCGAATACGTTGGCGGCATCACCAAAGGATCTACCGAGGCACCGGGGATGTTTAAGCGCAATGGCATATACTACATTGTATATTCTGACCCTAATTGCGGGTATTGCTCGGGTACGGGAGCTTCTTATCGCACAGCCAAATCGCCGTTGGGGCCGTGGAGTGAGGGTAAGAAGATCAGCGATAACTCGTGCGGCGGCCAGCCATCGTTTGTGTCGACCATTAAATTAGGCTCGGGGACTGTGTACCTGTTTGGCAGCGACCTGTGGAACCATGCCGCCAAGAACGAGGCCCTGGCGAACTACTACTGGGCACCATTGGCTTTTAACGAGGACGGCTCCATTAAACCCATGACCTGCGAGCAGGCGTTCAAGATATCGCCATCCAACAACAAAGCCATGCCGGGTAAAGCGGTGGGCGCAGGCTATCGCCTGCATGGCGATATAGCCAGGAACGTACAGCGCAGGCAGTCGTTGAGGGCGGTTAAGTCGGGGACGCTGTCTGATGTCAGCCTTACTACTTTTAAGAACGGTTACCCGGATGCGGGCCTACAGGTTGATGTTTACAAAGCCGACCTAACCGGCGCGCCGGTTGGCAAGTCATTGTACTGGCAAACCATGGCTGCCGATGCTATTGGGTGGTCGGCTAAGAACGTTACCATTCACCCTAAAGTGGCGGTTACCAGGGGTAGTAACTACTGCATCGTGTTACGATCTGCAACGGCTACCGGGGTTTATGGCGTGGCTTATAATGATGATGTTAAAACCACCGCCGGGGTTGAAAGCTACAGCAGTGATGGTGGTGATAGTTTTGCCATCGAGCCAAATAGGGTGGTGAAATTTGGGGTGGTAATAAAATAGATTTTTGGGGCAAAATTTGTTGGTGTTTTTTTGATGGTTGCATTTTACAAAAAAATGCCAAAAACCACAGTCAAACACATTTTATCACACGTTTATCTACCATTTTCACGCGCTATCACAGTTTTTTACCCATTTATTTACCATTTTTACACGTTTTCACAGCAAAATTCAGCACTTTTTTACATTTTTAAGGCACGCTCATTATCGCTAAAATGTCAACATCCCATCAGTTAAAAAATTTAATTTAAAATGTGGTGACAAAGTAGCGCCACCATTTGATTGGATAAGATTGTCGTAATTTGTGATGATACGAAAAAGTTAAAAAAGGCAAGAATAGATTTTACATCAGGACCACAAGACGGGGGGCTAAATATATTTATTATTCTTTAGGCAATTCGTAATCTACAGGCAATAGTTCTGCAATGCGCTGGGTTGACCAATAATCTTCAACCTTATTACTTTGCGGATTGGCTATAACGCCGTTGCTGTCGAAATAAGCATACGGTTCTGTAAAAGTAATAATGGTATTGTCATCAGGCAAAGTACTGCGCTCATTTCCGTAGTTTATCATCAGGCAATAAGGGTATGCTAAAGCGTAAATACCTTTTGTATCCGTTTTGCTGATAAACTCATAGCTGTATAAATGCCTGTCAAATAGTTTTTGGTTATATCTTATAGTTCCAGCCAGTTTTTTCCAATAATGTAACGCGGACGATTTACTAGACTCTTTAATATTAGCATAAATTACACTATCGCTCGGCCTGTCTACTATTGGCGTACGTACCAGCTTGCGTACTGTAAAGCCGTCATCTGTCAATTGGTTGGCTATGCATGCCCGTAGAAAATGCATCTCGGAACCCAGGTAGGCTTTTACACGTTTCTGCCGCCATATCTTTTGTTGTGCGGCTGTACTGTCAATATCGAAAAACACGGATGATCCGGTATAATAAATAATATGATCTCCGGGGTCAATCAAAAATGATGTCAATAAATATTTGATACGATAGCCTAATGCCTTGTTCTCTAAAATTAAGAACCCATGAGAGGTTGCACTCAATTTGTCGTTGTTTTGCTCAAAATTAAAATCAAGTAGTTCGGGGTTTAGCAATTTACAATCCCTCGCATTTTTAGTATTTCCAAAAAACGCCTCTGTAAACATGCGGATATATCGCTTTCGGTTTGGGTCTGTCTTGATTTTCTTTTGTTTGCTAACTATTTTCACTTCATTTAGACTACTTATGCTGATCTCCAGTTCAATATCCGGCAGGTTAAGATTATTATTATAAACGAATATCTGCTGATGATAGGTTACATAACCAACGCAGGAAACAACCATATCATATTGTCCGTTTTTTACATTAGTAAGCTTAAACGAGCCATCCTGCTGCGTTTCGTTGCCTATGCTTGAATTGTTCAAAAATACGCTAACATTAGCTATTGGCATTTTATCATTGAAACCCATCAGCTTGCCGGTTACAACATTTTGAGCAAACAATGACGCGGGAAGCAAAAACAGAAACAATAGAAATTTAAACATGTATCAATTATATCATCGGTTAACTTTCATTTGGCGCGAGACTACATTCCGGATGCTTTTTAACACAATAGTCTAAAGACTATTTGCATAGTCGT
>JACMRC010000356.1 GCA_014376655.1 Mucilaginibacter sp.
CGGTGTGCCTGATATTTCTTCCAATTTTTGTTTGGACTGTGCCAGATGCTCAACCTTAAAATCAGAATGATAATAACCGTGCGATGCGATCTCATGCCCGTCGGCAACCATGTTAGCTATAATGTCGGGTTTGTTAACCGCGTAATTTGCTGTGCAGAAAAAAGTAGCTTTTATGTCTGTGGTTTTCAGCAGGTCTAAAATCAAAAGAGTGCCTGTGGTTGATATAGCTAACTGATCCTCGAAGGATATGGTTTTGCCATATTCCAACGGCATATCAAACTCCTCGACATCAAAACCTAATAAAATCATTTTTTAGACTTTAATAAGTTGGTAGACCGGATGATATAATTAGGGCGGTGTTTGGTTTGCATAAAAATCTTGCCCAGGTAGGAGCCTATAATACCCAATACCAGCAGTTGTAAGCCACCAAAAAATGCAACGGTAGCAATTAACGATGCCCAACCTGAAAGTGCGTCATAGCCGTAGAAATAGCTTATAAAGATATAAGGAATGTACAGTAATGCAGATACCGAGAAGAACAAGCCTAAACCGGTGGCAATATAAAGCGGCCTTACACTAAAAGCCATTATACTGCCCACCGCCAACTTAACCAGTTTCCAGAACGAATAACTGGCTTCGCCGGTATGGCGCGCGGCAGGGGTGTAGGGGATACCGACTTGTAAAAAGCCAACCCATTTAACCATCCCTCTAAAAAATATCTCGTACTCGGTAATTTGTTTTAACTCGGCTACTACTTTTTCATCCATCAGCCTGAAATCTGAGATCCCATTCTCCAGGGTAATATCAGATACCGCGTTTATAAATTTATAAAACTGTTTTGATGCAAATTTCTGAAAGCCGCTTACATGCGGGTTAGCATCTTCGCGGTAGGTATAGACAATATCATAACCTTCCTCCCAATACTTTAACATCTGTGGTAATAGGTAAGGGGGGTGTTGCAGATCGGCATCCATGGTGATGATCGCGTCGCCTTTGGCCATATCAATACCAGCTTTAAGCGCGTAATCTTTACCAAAGTTTTTTGATAGTTCTATGTAAAAAACGTGTGGATGCGTTTCGGCTTGTAGTTTTATTTCATGCAGGGTTTTATCCTTACTGCCGTCGTTTACAAAAATATATTCGTAATCGTAACCTGTAGCGCCTATGGATTTATCCAGTTCGGCAACCAAATGGCTGATGTTCTTTTCCTCGTTATACGCCGGGATTACAATTGATAGTTTCTTTTTCATGCCGCTACTGCAATTATATCCTTATTTGTAAACTTCCTGAACAATGTTTCGTAAATAATTTTAAGCCAGATCAAAAAACAAGGCAACGCTTTTAAAGCATAGGGTATTACATAATGGTCTTTCAGGTATTTTGGGAAAAGATCAGATGGTGATAAACTGGTTAATATAAAGGCAAAAACAAGCAGAATGATATCCAGCTTTGAAATAGGCCGTTCTGTATTAATGTACCATATTGCCACACCCACAAAAGCAATAATATAAGTAGGCGACTCGGACCCTGTACTAAATATCACCGGGAAAATAAGTGTCGATGCCACGATCAACAACTGGTAATTTAAGTTGCTGAATAATTTTATCCTTAAATAAGACAAACCAAACAACACTACACCCGGTAATAATACCACCAGGTTTGATAAATGCGGGAGAGCAATCTTCCTAACCATACCCATAACCGAAACATCTTCCCGGGTTGAAGCTATGTTATTTACATTCTTACTTACCAGGTCGGCATACCAGTCTTTATAAGTTTGTACAATAAAGGCCGGTGTTGAGATCAGCATTGGCAATAAAAACAACACCACCGACCAAAATATAAGCGATCCTATCAGCTTTATTTTATTGTCAGAAAAAAAGAAAAAGGCTAATCCTACAATACCATACAGCTTTATAAAAGTACCCAACACTATCATCAGCGCGGCCCAAAAGTCATTCCCGTTTCTTATAAATATAAAGCTAAATAAAATTAATGCAGCTATAAGCGGATTGATCTGCACATTGGCGGCAGATGTCATCAATTCATGGGCGCAAAGCAATAAGATGATCAAGCCGTGTTCTTTTTTAATAGGGAGTTTTTGGATAGCCAAAAGCAACAACCACGCTGTAAACATTACCCATAATACTACGCCTAATGCATCGGGCATTAAAGCAAACGGAGCGATAACATAGGCAAATATTGGCCCGTAATGGTTCAGGTCGAAATAATGGGCCGCATCATGCAAATACAAGTTTTGCTGATTGATAACATGGTAAAAGTTATACTTGTATACAAAGTAATTGTTGTGGATATGGCTATGCCCTAAAACCACACTTTTACCAACTGCAAACAAGCTTAAACCAAACCATATAGTGTATATAAAAGGTTTGCTTGTGAAGAATCTGGCAAGTTTATGCATCAAAACGCGGGGCTGTTATTTGGTTGGCAAAAATAGATAATGTTTCGGGCATAAAAAAGGGCTCTGTTTTGCAGAACCCTTTTACAACTTAACTACTGAAAATTACGTTGTTATTTTTGTGCCGGTGCTAAACTGACCCCTGTTAGCTGGTCGGCAAAAGCAATAAATGCTTTGTCGGCATATATACGAGATTGGTTTTCAATAAGTTTCTGAAGATTTACTTTTCCGATAACATATTTATAAGTGCCTGAATAATAGCGCTCTTTTATATTTATAAAATCTAATAATTGCACCAATTCTTCATCGTCATAACGCAGGTAAATGTTCAACTCGATATCGTTGGTGAAGTTTAAACCTTTGCTCTCTTTAGTTTTTTTGTATTCGTACTGGTAATCATAACGTAAAGCCGCGATATCAGACAATACAGCCGAACCGGTAGGGTGGCCGCCTGCGCCTTTACCAAAAAAGAATTGCTGATCGGCAAATGCTGCTTGTACGGTTACACCATTGTATTCGTATTCAACGTTATATAAAAACTCGGTTTCGTTAACAAATTTGGGTAATACAAACAAGGTTACATGCTGGTCGTCCAATTCTTTAGCAACAGGTACCAGCTTTATTTTTAAGTTTTTTTCGCGGGCATATTGGATATCATTAGCTGCCAGGTTTTGGATCCCAAAGTTAAACACCTTCTCCGGGTCTATGATAACGCCATAAGCGTGGGCCGCAGCAATAATCAGCTTATACTTTGAATCATATCCACCAACATCGCTAATTGGGTCGGTTTCTGCAAACCCAAGATCCTGCGCCTGCTTTAATGCCGAATCGTAATCCAAATTTTCTAAAAAACCTTTTGATAAAATGTAATTTGATGAGCCATTGAAAATACCACTGATAGAGTGTAATAACTCATTATCATAATACTCTTCTAAGTTACGGATGATTGGGATACTACCGCAAACCGCACCTTCGTATAATAATGAAGTACCATACTCTTCTTGTATCGCAATTAATTCTTCCAGGTGCAGCGCAATCATTTTTTTACTGGCCGATACTACATTTTTACCGGTTTTTAAAGCCGTAGATACAATATCAAAAGCTGCCTCCGTATCATTGATCAACTCGATGATCGTATTGATCTCCGGATTATTTAAAAGTTCGTTTTTATCGGTGGTAAAATAATGCTCGGGTAACGAACGCTTTTTGGTCGCGTCTTTTATGGCGATCTTTTTTATTTCGATGTTTAGATTTTTAGTCCTGATGATATCGTGTAATCCCTGGCCAACAACCCCGAAGCCAAAAAGGCCGATATTTAGTTTCTTGCTCATTATGCTATTTGCTGTAATTGGATGATCTTTCCTTTTACGTCTGTTTTAAAAAATGATGTGATAATATTAGTTAATGCCTCTGTCTCAATTAAAAATCCGTCATGCCCGTAGTACGAGTCGAACTCTGCAAAGGCAGATTTAGGGATATGCTGAAATAAGTATTGTTGCTCCTCGATAGGAAATAGTAAATCAGATTTAATACCAATAACCAACGTACGCGCTTTTATCAGGCTCAATGCCTTCTCTATACCGCCACGGTTACGGCCCACATTGTGCGAGTCCATAGCTTTGGTTAAATACCAATAACTATAGGCGTTAAACCGGTTAACCAATTTCTCGCCCTGGTAATTTTGGTAGCTTGATGCTTTGTAATTATCTACAGTAGCATCATTATCTTCTTGCTGACTGATGCCATAAGGTTTATAACCGCGGTATGACAGTAAAGCCATGCTACGTGCAGCTTTAAGCCCTTTAGCGCCACCTTTAGGGTTGTTGTTGTAGAAAGTCCTGTCGGCAGCTATTGCAAGGCGTTGCGACTCGTTAAAGGCAATGCCCCATGGTGAATGTTTAGCGTTGGCGGCTATAGTTATTAAATTCTTTATAAAAAAAGGTTCAATAATGGCCCACTCTATAGCTTGCTGGCCACCTAAAGATCCGCCAATTAAAGTATGAATACTCTCCACACCCAAATGCTTAGCTAATAATTGCTGCGATTTAACCATATCCCTAACCGTAATCTGTGGGAAAGCCAGGTAGTAGGGCAGGCCAGTGGTTGGATTAACAGTTAATGGCCCGCTTGAACCATAAGCAGAACTCAACATATTAGCGCAAACTATAAAATGCTCTTCGGGATTAAAGTAATCGTTAGTGCCGAATAAGCCGGTCCACCAATCCAGTACGTCAGAGTTAGCGGTAAAAGCATGGCATACCCAAACTACGTTATCTTTATTTTTATTAAGTGTGCCGTAAGTATGGTAACCTAACTCCAGTTCGGGCAGTACGTAGCCCGATTCAGTTTCGAAAGGTTGGTTAGATTTATAGTATTGCGTATTCATTTATTAATTTATATAAAGCCCTCCCGCATAGGGAAGGCCCTTTAACTTATTATGCCAACTGGCCTTCCAGTTGTTTTACTTTAGCAAAAGCCTGTTCAAAATCGGCTTTAATATCGTCTATATGTTCAATACCTACTGCTACACGTAATGATGTTGGAGTAACGCCTGCGGACACTTGTTCTTCATCTGACAGTTGTTGATGTGTAGTTGCAGATGGCTGTATAATTAATGTTTTGGCATCGCCAACATTAGCTAAATGGCTTACTAATTCTAAACTATCTATAAATGCGCCAGCTTGTTCTTTATCTCCTTTGATCTCAAAAGATAATACAGCGCCAAAGCCATTCTTTAAATATTTTTTGGCTAATTGATGATAAGGAGATGAAGCTAAGCCCGGATAATTAACTTTACTTACCTGCGGGTGCTGCTCTAACCATTTAGCCAATTCTAAAGTATTATCAACATGTCGCTGAACGCGTAATGAAAGCGTTTCTAAACCTTGCAGTAATAACCATGAATTAAACGGTGACTGAGATGCACCGAAATCGCGTAAGCCCTCAACACGGGCACGGATAATAAACTGGATGTTTCCAAATGGGCCGTTAACGCCAAATACGTCGGCAAAAACTAACCCGTGGTAACCCTCTGATGGCTCTGTAAATTGCGGGTACTTGCCATTGCCCCAGTTATAATTACCACCATCAACAATAACACCACCTATAGTGGTACCGTGGCCACCTATCCATTTTGTAGCAGATTCTACTACTACATTAGCGCCATGCGCTAACGGGCGAAAAAGATAGCCGGCAGCGCCAAAGGTATTATCAACAATTAAAGGCAAATCATGCTTTTTTGCTACTGCGGCAACTTTATCAAAGTCGGCTATGGTAAAGCCAGGGTTACCTATTGTTTCTAAATAAATAGCTTTTGTTTTATCATCAATTAAAGTTTCAATGCTCTCGGCAGTATCGTCTTTGGCAAAACGAGCCTCAATGCCCAGGCGTTTAAATGCTACTTTAAATTGATTATATGATCCGCCGTACAGAAACGGAGAGGTTACAAAGTTATCGCCAACTTGTAATATATTATTTAATGCCAGGAATTGAGCCGATTGTCCTGATGCTGTAGCTAACGCCGCTACACCGCCTTCTAAAGCCGCAATACGCTTCTCAAATACATCTGTAGTTGGGTTCATAATGCGGGTATATATATTGCCAAATTCTTTTAGTGCGAACAGGTTTGCGCCGTGTTCTGCATTTTTAAAAACATAAGATGTGGTTTGATAAATAGGCACAGCGCGCGAACCTGTAGTTGGATCAACTTCCTGACCGGCATGTAGTTGTAGTGTTTCGAATTTTTGAGTAGCCATGATTTTTTTGTTTTAAGGTTATGAAATTTTTAACAATTGATTTTGTTTTTAGTAACGGGATATATACCCATTTACAGAACACGTGTTTTTCCAGAAATAGAAAATAGAAACGTATTAACTGAGGATCAGCGACAGCAACAGATACAGCAATTAAAATTGATGTATGGAAGTGATATGCGCCTGCTTGCGTTAATAGTGTTTACTGGAAGGTTGTTTGTTAAATTTTCCATGTTGTTAATTTATATTTCCCGGGATATTTACCGGGTAAGGAATTGGCACCTTCTCTAATTTTAGAGGGTTGCCAGCGGGTCGCGGAGCCTAATCTCTCGCCGCTTCTTTATAAATCAAAACCGTATGAGGGAATTGATCATTAATAGATATCGCTATCTAATTATGCTGCAAATAAAGGGGTTAATTTTTATAACGCCAAATAAAATTTGATTTTCTGCTTAAAAACCTACAAAAGCGCCTGCTCCAAATCCGCTATCAAATCATCAATATGCTCCAACCCAACCGAGATCCGCAGAAGGTTAAACGGCGTTTTGGTATCGGGGCCTTCAACCGTGGCACGATGTTCTATCAAACTTTCAACGCCGCCCAGGCTGGTGGCTTTGGTAAAGAGCTTTAGCTTATTGATAACTCGTTTAGCTTCTTGTTCGCCACCTTTTAAACAAAAGGATAGTACGCCGCCAAAACCGGTCATTTGTTGTTTGGCAACATTATGGTTTGGGTGCGATGATAGTCCTGGGTAAAGTACCTGCTCTACAGATGCATGGATATCTAAAAACCCGGCTAATAACTGCGCATTATGGCAGTGACCCCTTACCCGGTAAGGCAATGTTTTAATACTGCGTGCCAGGTAATAACAATCCATAGGCGAGGGAATAGCGCCGCCCATAGTTTGGACGTTCCTTATTTTCTGCCACCAATCATCATTCTTCACGGTAATTAATGCGCCGCCCATTAAATCACTATGCCCGCCAAAGTATTTAGTAGTTGAGTGCATTACCAAATCGGCACCCAAAGATAACGGCTGCTGGCATACAGGGGTAGCGAAGGTATTATCGCATACTACCTTAATATTATGCTGTTTTACTAACGCGACTATCTTCCTAATATCAGTAACCTTTAATAATGGGTTCGATGGTGTTTCTATCCAAATTAAACCTGTGTTGGCTTTTATGTGTGCTTTTAAAACTTCGGTATTATCAATATCAATAAAATCAAACTCTAATATCCCGGCGAATAATTGTTTTAACTGGTTACGTAAACCATGATACATATCATCAGGAGCAATAATGTGCGTGCCCGGCTGTAACGATTGAAAAACAGACATACCCGCCGCGTTGCCCGATGAAAACGCTGCCGCGTCAACACCACCTTCCAGTTGCGTTAACACTTTCTCTAACGATGTACGGTTAGGGTTAGCAGCACGGCTATAAATTAAACCTTCGCGGAAACTACTATCTTCCATACGCTCAAAAGTGGTCGACATGGTGATGGGTTGTACAACTGCACCTGTGGTTTCGTCGGTATGGTTGCCGGCGTGTATGGCTATGGTCTCTGTTTTCATATTGCAAACTTAAAAGATTTGCATTAACATCGCCAATGTAGCTATCGGTTTAAAGGGCATCGCTATGAACTCGTCGTCCAACGCCATTCATTTTTTGCGGTTACAGCTTTTATTTGTATTTTTGTGTAAGCCTGGCCGCCAGCCGTTAAAACGGCATCCTTTTGCGGTTGTTAATTCAGCGAGTAAATTGCGTTTTGTATGTTATGTGTTTATACACAGCTATTTAAGTAAAAAAGACGCTGTGATATTGCGTGAATTCGTGTGATAATGATGTGATATCGCGTGAATTAGTGTGATAACTGCGTGATATCGCGTGATACAGTGTGATAAAAAGCGATTTACCCACAGATATTAAATGTTACACCACCATTACACTAACATTTCTTATTTTTGCGAAAAGTATTTTTAATGAGCGCTGAGAACAGGTTACAGATATTATTGCAGGATCCGGATTTATCTGCTGATTTAAAACACATTGCCGAAAAAGTGCTGAACAAACAGCGCATTACTTTTGATGAAGGTGTGTTGTTGTACGAGAAAGGCGAGCTGGGTTATTTAGGGGTTTTAGCAAACTACATACGCGAGGAGCGCCACGGTGATAAAACCTATTTTAATCGCAACTTCCATATCGAGCCAACCAACCTTTGTGTTTACGATTGTAAATTTTGTTCGTACTCGCGCCTGCTTAAGCAAAAGTTAGAAGGCTGGGAGTATACTATGGACGAAATGTTCGACATCGTTACCAAATATGATAACGAACCGGTTACCGAGGTACACATTGTAGGTGGTGTATTACCACAATATGATGTCGCGTTTTATTCAGAGTTGTTTAGGCGGATAAAAGCACACCGCCCCGATCTGCATGTTAAAGCATTAACCCCGGTTGAATATCATTATATATTTAAGAAAGCGAAAATAGATTATGCTACCGGCATGAAAATAATGCTGGATGCCGGCCTGGAATCAATCCCAGGCGGTGGCGCAGAGATCTTCCATCCGGAGATCCGCGAGCAAATTGCCAAAGATAAATGTACCGGCGACCAATGGCTGGCCATCCACGAAGAGTGGCATAAACTGGGCGCACGCTCAAACGCTACAATGCTGTACGGCCACATAGAGCAATATTGGCACCGTGTTGATCACATGGAGCAGCTACGCCAACTACAGGATAAAACAGGTGGCTTCCAAACGTTCATCCCGTTAAAGTTCCGTAACCAGGATAACCAGATGTCGCATGTGCCTGAGTCAACAGTTGTAGAAGATCTGCGTAATTATGCTATCTCACGGATCTATTTGGATAATTTCGATCACATTAAAGCCTATTGGGCTATGATAAGCCGTACAACGGCGCAACTATCGCTAAACTTTGGTGTAGATGATATTGATGGCACGCTGGACGATACCACCAAAATATACTCCATGGCAGGTGCCGAAGAGCAAAATCCGGGCATGAGCACCAAGCAATTGGTTGAGCTAATAAAACAAGTTGGCCGTTACCCGATAGAGCGCGACACGCTATACAACGTAGTTACCGACTATAACGACTACCAGTTTGCCGAAGAGCCAAAACCGCAGTACTATAAGCTGCCGGTGATAAATTAAGTCATTATATCATTGAGTCACTAAGTCATTTTAAATGACGATAAATAATGACCTAATGACCTAATGACTCAATGACTAAAATAAATGATAAAGACACTATACATTGTCCGC
>JACMRC010000357.1 GCA_014376655.1 Mucilaginibacter sp.
CTGCGTAGCAATACTACCTGATCGTTTAAAATGGCTATGTCTTCGTAATCGCCGGATTTGCCAAATTTTGAGTAGCCGGGCGTTTTTTTATCGCCTAATTTTAAATAATATATATGGCCCTTCTCGTCCTGCTCGGCATATAATGAATCTGGATTGCCATGATGAAACGCGATACCCGAGATCTCTAATAAACCTTCAGACATATTATATTTAACCGGTTTATTCAGATCATACCCCGGAGGGCTGGTGTAACTTTTTTGCTCAATACACGATAGCCCTGCAAGCATCGCACCAACCAAAAATAAACCCACTGTTATACCTTTTAACTTTTTCATGCTTTCTTACTTAAATATTTATAGACCTCCTGTTGCGAACGTATGGCGGGCTTAGTTGTTTTTATAGGAATGTTCTCTATTTTTTCATTAAGCATAACCGCTTGTACATTATCGGCTAATTGTAAGTTAATTATGTCGGTTATCTCGGCTTTTATCTGTTCGTCATAAACCGGGAAACAAACCTCGATACGGCGATAAATATTACGGTTCATCCAATCTGCCGACCCCATGTAAACTTCGGGTTTACCACTGTTATTGAATATAAAAATACGGCCATGCTCTAAATAACGGTCTACAATACGTTTAACCGTAATATTCTCGCTCATGCCTTTTACACCAGGGATAAGCCGGCATATACTACGAACTATAAGTTGAACTTTTACGCCAGCCTGAGACGCGTCATACAGTTTAGCAATCAGCTTATGTTCTTCTAAATTATTCAGTTTAATGGTAATGGATGCCGACTGGCCTTTCTTTGCATTGTCGATCTCACGATCTATCAGCTCAAAAAATCTGTCCTGCAAATTAAATTGCGCTACCAGTAAATGTTCAAACTTTATCAACTTGGCCGATGTTGGTTTCTCACGCCTGGCCAGGAAAATAAACAGCAATTCTATTTCGCGCAGCAGGTCTTTATTGGCGGTCATTAAAATATGATCGGTATAAAAAGCAGCTGTGTTTTCGTTAAAGTTGCCGGTAGCCAGCAAGCCATAATATTTTATCCTGTCGTTTACCCTGCGTTTTACAAGGGCAACCTTGGCGTGCACTTTTAAAGCGGTTACACTGTAAATTATATCAGCACCGGCAGCCTTTAAGCGATTGGCCCATTTAATGTTATTGGCCTCGTCAAACCGGGCCTTTAGTTCAACCAGCACCGTTACTTTTTTACCGGCAGATACAGCGTTTATCAAAGCATTAACAATACGCGAATCGCGGGCAACACGATATAGCGTGATATAGATCTCTTCTACCGTTTCATCCAACGCCGCAGCATTAAAAAACCGCAGTATGGTATCATACGATTGGTAAGGCGCGTTAATAAGCAGGTCTTTGCGTTCTATCTGGTCAAATATAGATTTATCGGCGCTAAGCCTATTGTGAATAGTTGGCCATTCATCATAACGCATAACAGGCGAACTAACCGGGAAACCAAACAGATCTTTCAGGTTATGGTAATTACCGCCTTCAACCAAACTTGATGATGCTATCCCCCAGCTCTCGCTAACCATCTGTAATATGCGCAACGGGATGCCCGGCTGATGCAAAAACCGGGTGGCTATGCCCAAGTCTCGTTTTAGCAATTGCTTTTCAATTTGTTTAGACAAGTCGCCCGGGTATTCATCGTTCAGATCAAGCTCGGCATCACGAGTAATTTTGAAGGAGTAGCAGTCTTTTACCGTTTCGCCTCTAAATAGTTTATCAAGGTTATACCTGATAATATCATCCAAAAACAGGATATACGTTTTGCCTTTATCTTCCACTTTATAAAACCGCGGCAAATCGTCCGATGGGATATTTAGCACAACCAGTTTTTCTGCGCCATTATCATCAGCAATAACAACCAAAAAATACAGCTCGTTATTTTCCGGGAAGAATTTCTTTTTGCCCGAGAATTTGAATGGCCGCAAAAATGCCATTACCTGGCTAAAAAAGTAGTCGTTGGTTTTATCAATTAACGCAGCCGGAATGGGCTGGTTAAGCAACAGGTGAATATTGTTTTCTTTAAGCGCCGGTACAATTTCGCTATTAAATATTTTACCAAACTGCTGTTGTTGCTGATTGATGAGTTGTTGTGCTATTGCCAGCGGATCATCTACCGCGCTGGTGGCCGAGGTGAGTTCGCCCAGCTTATCCATTGCCTGTAAAACGGGCATCCGTACCCGGTAAAACTCATCCAAATTTGATGAAAAGATAGCCATGAAGTTTACCCTTTCCATTAGGGGGATATCATCGTGACCGGCCAGCTCCAATATTCGTCCGTTAAACGCGAGCCAACTTAGGTCCCTGTCAAAAAAAATATATTCTGCCATATTATGGTCTAACTAACGGCGTGTCGCGAAAAATAGAGGCTATAATAAATCCAACTACAGAAATAATTAACCCAAACATAAAAATGTTATAAGCCACCCTTAACAACCTGTATTTGCGCCCTAATACTACACCCTGCGAATAAACATCCTTTATCAGCGTACCATATAAAAACGCCTTATCGTCCATTACCTTTAACATACCGGCAGTATATTCAGGCAGGCCCATTTTATAAAAGTTACCGAAGAATAAAAGGTTCACTTTTTTATCGTCGATATCCTTAGCTGTAAAAGTCCCCTCGGGTATCGCCGGGCGGGTAGCAAGGATAGAAAATATCATGGACAGTAAGCTTACTGTTAACAATATAAAGCTTGGGATAGCTAAAAAACTGTTCTCCTCCAACTTACGCAACACCAAACTGATGATGGCCGATAAGATAATGGAGTTAACCGTGATTAATATATGCGCCTTGTTATCGGCCATATCACTTAACCGCTGATTATTACCAGATGTTATGCGAAACATGGTTTCGATACCCTTCTCCGGCTTCTCTTTCTTTTTCTTCTTCTCCTCTTGCTTTTCTGCTTTAGTTTCCACAGTTTTATCACGCGTTATCACATCTTTATCTACCGTTTTCACAGTTTTATCATGCACTATCACATCTTTATCTACCGTTTTCACATCTTTTTTCACTTTATCTACAGCACTTCTTTCTTTGTTATCCACCGCATCATCTTTTTCCACTTCCGCCTGCTTCTCTTTTAGCTTACGTAAGTTTCTATCCTGTTTATCATTCAACAATAATTGCGCGTAGTCTGTAAAGTAATTATGTGTTTCCAGCAGTTCAATGTTCTTTTTCCGCCATTGCTGTTTATCTATGTCAATCTGCCTGGCAGCTTCTATCTCTTTACGCAATTGCTTGTTTTTATCAGCAAAATCATCGGTACCTAAGTGGAACAGGTCAGCATCACACATAATTTGTTCCAGTAATCCGGTTGGCTTTTGGGGCATTTTGGTAGCCATTATACATCCGTCAATTTTTTCAATCACTGTGGCACTAACCTTTAGTGGTTTCAAAAATTCGGCTGCCAGGGCCGAGCCGGCAGCTTCGTGGTTAGCTCTATCTTTAAAATAGCCAATATCATGAAACCAGGCTGATGTGATCACCACAAAAAAATCCTCGTCGCTTAATTGGTAGTGGTTAGCAATGCGGGTAGCTGCCGCAACAACGCCTTTGGTGTGGTCAAGATCGTGGTACAGCAATGCGGGCTCGTGATGCGTATGGAAATAATCCAATACATATTGCTTTACGTCTTCTAATAATTGCTGAAATTTCATTTAACTGTTTTAAAGTATCGTGCTATTCGAATTTACTGTTAAAATCTATATGTTTTAATGCGGGGACATTCTTTTTCGCATGATGATAGCCCGGCAAGAACAGTTAATATAACGCTAAAGGTCGCAAATAGTTTAGCGGCAAAAGGATATTACCTGCTACGTGATTATTTTCGAAAAGTTTGCTGGAAGAATATGTCTTGCTGCTGCAAGGCGGTTTGATGGTTTATTAAACCACCCCCCAAATGCTTCTATTACAATTAGGCTATAGCGTTAGCCGGGGAATTATAATGGTGTTTATTTAAACAGTTCGGTCATTACTTTGCCCTTACTTGTTTCCATTTTAAAGTTTAACAATTTAGCAACTGTTGCACTAATATCTATTTGCTCGTAAGGATTTTGAAAGCCTACACCTTCTTATAGCCCGGCTTTAATGTATTGCCGTTTATCTCGCCAATCATACTATCGCTGAATAAGAAAAGTACTTTATCCGCCGGCGATGCTTACCTGTGTTCTTTTCCGTTAAGCGGTATGGTAAAAATGCCGTCGCCGCCAAACAGCCCGAACTTCTTTTTAGCAATGCGGTCCATTTCGGTGCTTCTTCTACCGAATATTTTAGCGTTGTAAGATCCTTAGGTTGTTGAAGCTTTATTACCTTTTGGGCCTTTGCGTTAACAAAAAAACATACAAGCAGAATAAGAGCCAGATTTTTCGTTCCTAATTTAAGCAGGCCATTTTAATTGGCATTAATTTGATAAATATAAAACTATTATCTTCATTAGTATAAAACATAAAACCCGACTACAGTGTAGTCGGGTTTCGTATAACATTAGCAATTAAGCTATCTTATTTAAAGAATGCAATTTCTGTCATTTGGAATGCACCACCAAATGTCTGGACAACTCTAATTCTGTAGAATGAATATAAACCAGTTGTCTTTAATGGATAATACCACCATTTTCTGTAACGTACGTCAATGCCTGATGGGCCGTTTCCGGTTAAGCCAAGATCAGTACCCATGTCATAGAAACCTTTTGTAAGGGTAACGTTATCTAACTCATCCCAAGGACCAGAGGCCGAGTTTGCCCCTTCAATAATCCATTGTTTCGGATCACGGCTAGTACCAGAGTCATTACCATTCATCCAACCATATGATTTAACAAGTACCGGAGCAGGAAACTGCAACGTTAGAATCAATGGTACTGGAAAAGATGAGTAGTAACCAAATTTAGTTGTTAAGTTACCATCAAACATTTTAGATGCACCTTCGTTAGCACCTTGCGCCGTGTTTTCAACAGTAGTTAACTGGTATGCCGGGTAAAGCGGCAGCTTATTAATGTATGATGCCGTAATATCCGTAGCTATACCATCTACAGTAACGCTTCTGCTAAGGGTAGCTGTTGATCCTTTATCAGTAACAATAGTTAACTTAAAGCCATTAAATGACCCAATTTGGAAGACTACTTCCGGGCTTGCCAATGTACTCGTGGTAATAACCGGTGTTGATGTCTTGTTGTCAGTAAACGTCCACAGGTAGCTTTTTACAGTAGCTTTTACGTTAGCAGTAAACTTAACAGTACCGGTAGTTGAAGTACTTGCAATTCTAACAGCGTTAAATTGAATGATACTATCAGCAACGACGGCTAAATCTACGTATTTATGCGAAATATCACCTGTTTCAGAAATTGCTTTCAAATCAACCGTGTACTTATATGCTTTAGCAGGATCGCCCGTATTTAAATAGGTATGCGTTATATTCGCATCCGTTTTTAGGCTATCATCGCCAAAGCGCATTTCTATACTCTTATATTTTGCAGATGTATTAGTAAACTTATAAGTAAACCCATCTAACGGATCGGGGGTAACAGTAAAGCTAGCCAACGGAAACACAGCCACCGGATCAACGGGCACCTGACTAACTTGCTTTGAACATGAGGATATTATACCCCCCAAGCAAAAAAGCACTGCTATTGGTTTAAATAATTTTTTCATTGTATTTATTGTTTAATATAAATTAGTTCGCTTTTTAATGTTTTTTTATGGCAACCTCGTGAAAACAATGCCTCTGAAATCGTATTGACCAACGTTCATATAAAGTTTAAGAATATGGTAACCGGCAGTTAAAGGCACAGGTATAGGTGCATTGTTAGCATCTTGATAAGGGAACGGTTGTTGGTCACCGTAAGCACCAGGCGTTCTATAGGTAGCAGCCATTAGGTTCGTTCCAGAAATTGAAACATTATCTACAAATATCGTCCATCTTCCATTTGTATTTGGAGTACCAAACCAGGAAACAACGCCATAATTACCTGTTGTTTCAACATTAACACTCCAGGTTAAATAAAAGCCGTCAGAATTCCAACCAACTACGCTTCTTGGCGTGTAATCACTTGACACGTCAACAAAGTCAGGAGCTCTCCAGCCGCCGTCACCGTTTTTGTTAAGATCATTATGGTACGCCACGCCTTCGCCGCCAAAATCATAATTAGCTCCAACAATCATGTCAGACGCAACACCAACAGTGCCCTTTATAAAAAATGGCGTGCCTTTAAATGGTCTGAAAAAATTGGGATCTATTACAGCAAAAACTGTGTTTTTAGCCCCAACAATAGAATATTTGCTTGCGTTACTAATGGTAAGACCTACAGTAGGGAATTTCACACTTGGCATACCCGCAGCAGGTTGTTGTGCCAACAATGTGTTAATTTTTGTTTGGAAACTTAAGGTTCCGGTTGTTGCGCCTGCAGCAAAGGTAACCACGGGGTTAACTATACTAAAGTTAACATCGCTATATGCTACTGAATTAGGTAACGTACCATTGTTAATGTACTTAGTTACACTATCAGGCGATGAAACAGCATTAACAGTGAAGGCAGACCCCGGTACACCTTGCAGCGCGATAGGAACATTAACCGTAATAAAAACTGAGCTTAAGGTATAATTTGCAGGATCTGCAACCACGTTAAATATTTTAGTTGGCGGAGCAAACGCTATCTGGTGAATTGAATTTGCGGCTAATACTTCGGCAGTTTTAACAACGAGGATCATTGCACCTTTACCGGCAGCTATTTTATTGCCTTTAGTAATTGCTGACATTTTAATTACGGCAGCCATGTTTTTACCATAGCTAATCTCCATTGCCGAGCGATTGACCACTATGTTAAAGCTAACAGACTTAACACCTGCGGGAACAATAATTTGAGGTACTACAGCCGCTGAACCAGACGGGAAAGCGACAGTGCTTGCCGCAGGTAAAGTACCCGCTGTAACCAATTGCGCTACTGTATCAACATTTGTGCTTAAATTAATGGCAAACGAAGTGCTGGTAGCTGCAGAAAAAGTTATAGTAGCAGGTATAGTTAAATCGTTACCAGTAAGCGTATAAGTACTACCTGTACCTACATCTAACCTATTGTCTACCGATGCATTTACCGATGCATAGTTTTGATCCGTCACCACGTCGCCCAATTTTTCGTTCTTGCATGACGCAGCCAGTATAGCTACAGAAGCTATAAGGCCTACTTTAAAGTAATTAAATATTTTTTCCATTTTAATTTTTACAAAATTATTATTAAAAAATTTTTCATGGCAGGGCTTAATAATTATGCCCTGCCTAATGCTATTAGTTTGTTATCCAAACTTTACCATCCAATGCCCAGCTTGATTGGCGGGAAATATTAAACCAGCTCAAAATCTGCGTCGGGAAATCGGAATTTTTCGGAACTTTCAAGCTAAGATCGCTTGCAACAGGCGAACATATCAAATCTGTAAAGTTATTCCATTGGTAACCATTAGCCTGTGCTTGCGACAACGTGAAATTAGCAGCATACGGACCTTTATCGTTGATAACAGTCCCACTACCTTCGCCCATTGGCCAGTAACCTACCAGGTAATCATAGTAAGGGTGACTTCTGTTAATTGTCTGATCGCAGGCGTATTGTTTAACAATACCATCAGGTATAGCTACCTTAAATATTTTAAGCTCTTTTAACTCTACGTCTATATCCCCTAAATTACCATCCATCTCGCCTGGTGTATACCCTATACGTAATATAGAATTGTTATCAAAATTTGGTTGACCCGGCATAATATATGGATTGGTTGCCGGATTTGCATCGCTACCGCCGTTTCTATTGGTAATACCCGCAACACCATCGGTATAAATCCTAGCCTGCTTTCTACCATCAAGTCTAGTTTCTACCACTACAGTAAGATCATGCCAGGTATCGCCTGTAAAGTTATTCCATTGGTAACCATTAGCCTGTGCTTGCGACAA
>JACMRC010000043.1 GCA_014376655.1 Mucilaginibacter sp.
AATGATCTTTTTAAGCGGGGTTTCGTTGTAAGATATCACGCCGATATCCTGTCCCACTTTTAATTTACTGACAATGATCTTTTCTACCAGCTCAACCAGGTCATCTTCCATTAAATTGATATAGACAGTACCCGATTGCAGAGTTTCGTTAGCTAATTCGTGGATGGTGGCATATTCAAAAGCGTATTGCCTGCAAAAGTTAATAAAGCCTTTCAATATCTCCTTGGGGTAATAACTATGCTCGGGGAAGATGATTTTTAATGTATGATACTTGCTCAGCTTATCTAACAATTGTGTTAATGCGTCGTAAATATCCTGCTCAAAATTTTCATACACCGCTCCAAAATCTCCTGTGATGTTTTCCAGCCGGTCCATTAGTATCAGCTTATCCTTTGGTAGGTTATTGATTACCGCCCGGGCACTTTCGGTGTTCTCAATAAAATGCGGTACGATGATCAGTTTTGAGTAATGATCAATATTACCCGTAAGCAGCTTTTTAAAGAAATTGAAATTACTGTTATAGATATAAAAATCAATAGCCGCGTTACTGCCCAGTACCTCGGCAAATGCGTCGTAAATGATCTTTTTATGGCTGCTTAGTTTATTAAATAGCAGTAAAACCTTTATGGGCTGGTTAAACTGCGTGTTGCTTATAAAATACCCCTTGCCTGCTACCGAGTTAATGACATTGTATTTGCGTAACTCTTTATAAGCGCGCTCTATGGTATTACGGGCAACCTCTAAAGCAATGCTCAGATCGTTTATAGATGGTAGTATATCGTCCTTTTCTATCTTCTCCTCCTCTATGCCTCGCAATATGCTATTGCAGATCTGCAAATACTTGGGCGTAATAGAGTGCTCATCTATCTGGATAATTTTTAAATAATTTTTCATCTCAAATAATAGGACAGTAGGGGACGGTTAACCAAAATCATTTTTGTTAACTTGCCTTAACCAATTATACATCCTTTTTTAATAAACAATGAGAAAAATCTCCTTTTTATTTATTGCCCTTTTTGCGGCGCAGCTGTGCCTAGGGCAGGTAAAAGTACAACATTTACAAACAGAGAACCTAACTAACCCAAACAGCGTCGATGCATTATCGCCCCGATTTAGCTGGCAGTTAAACGCCGGCGAGTCTCGCAATGTAATGCAAACCGCTTACGAAATTAAGGTTAGCGGACCCAAAAGCGTAGTATGGTCACCGGGTAAAGTTACAGGCGATGAGTCGCTGTACATTACCTACAAAGGTTCGCCATTAGCATCTGGCCAGAAATATACCTGGCAGGTTAGGGTTTGGGATAATAAAGGCAAAGCTTCTGAGTGGAGCAGTGCAACTTTCCAAATGGGTATGTTAACCGAAGCCGACTGGAAAGCGCAATGGATCACTCAAAACGCCGAAGAAGCCGGCAGGCCAAGCCCTTTATTCCGAAAAGAATTTGCCGTTGGTAAAAAAATAAAATCGGCATTTGCGTACATCACAGCTCATGGACTTTATGAAGCACATATAAACGGCCAGCGTGTGGGTACAGATTACTTAACACCGGGCTATACCAGCTATAATAAACGCATTCAATACCAGGCTTATGACGTTACTAACCTGTTAAAACAGGGTGATAACGCTATAGGTGCTTCATTAGGCAGCGGCTGGTATCGTGGTATTTATGGTATTGGTACCCGTAAAGAAATTTATGGTAAAGACATCGCTTTGCTATTCCAATTAAACATAACTTTTGCTGATGGCACCACAGCAGTTATTGCCTCAGACGGCACCTGGAAAACTTCTACCGGCGAAGTACGCTCGGCAGAAGTATACATGGGGTCGGTTACTGATGCTCGTATGGAGCAAAAAGGATGGTCGACTGCCGCATTTGATGATAAAAACTGGGCCGCTGTAGCTGTACAGAACTATCCTAAAAATATATTGATTGCTACCGTTAACGAAACGGTTAAAAAGCACGAGACATTTAAATCTGTTAAATTCTTTACCACGCCAAAAGGCGAGAAGGTTATCGATTTTGGGCAGAACCTGGTTGGCTGGGTTAAGTTTAAAGTTAAAGGGAATGCAGGTGATAGAATTGTAATATCGCACGCTGAAGTAATGGACAAAGCGGGTAATTTTTACACCGACAACCTGCGCGATGCTAAATGTATAAACACCTTTATACTAAAAGGTGGTGTCGAAGAAACCTTTGAACCACAGTTTACCTGGCAAGGATTTAGGTATATCCGGATAGAAGGTTACCCGGGCGACATTAAACCGGAAGATTTTACGGCTACAGCTGTTTATTCGGACATGCCGGTTACCGGGACGTTCTCTACTTCTAACCCGCTGATCAACCAATTACAACATAATATAGAG
>JACMRC010000044.1 GCA_014376655.1 Mucilaginibacter sp.
CGCGTTTTAGATGTTGCGGTAGATGCACGCAAAGGTTCACCAACTTATGGTAAATATGAAACCATCGAATTAACCGGCGAAAACCAGTTGCAGTTTTTAATTCCCGAAGGTTTTTTGCATGGCTTTGCTACTTTAGAAGACGATACTATTTTTACCTATAAAGTTAATGCTTACTACAGCAAAGAGTGCGAAGTAGGCGTAAAATGGAACGACCCTACCCTTGCTATAAATTGGGGCATTGCAGAACAGGATGTGATAATTTCGCCAAAGGATGAGTTGCTACCGGCGTTTGCAGATTTTGTGAGCCCGTTTTAAGATATAATATCCTTACTGTCATTTCGACCGTAGGGAGAAATCTTATACATCTTGCTTATTGTCGATTTGCATTGACGTATAAGATTTCTCACTCGTTCCTCGTTTCGAAATGACAAATCTGCAACAGAAAAGGCTAACCAAATGGTTAGCCTTTTCTGTTTTACTTCGTTATCAAATTATACAACTCATCCAACTTAGGGCTAAGCACAATTTCAATGCGGCGGTTCTTTGTGCGGGCATCGTCAGTATCGGCTGCGTCAATTGGTTGGTATTCGCTTTTACCTGTGGCGGTAAGGCGCTTAGGGTCTATCTTTTCAACCTCGGTTAAATAACGGGTAACTGATGTTGCACGTAGTACGCTCAGGTCCCAGTTGTCTTTAATCTGGCCAAGGTTCCTAATCCTTTTATCATCGGTGTGGCCCTCGACAGCCATGTTAATGTCCGCCTCTTTATTCATTACCACAGCCAGTTGCTTTAAGGCAGCTTTACCGCGCTCATCAATAACAATACTGCCAGACGGGAACAGTAATTTATCAGTTAACGAAACATATACCTTACCGTTCCTGATATCAACTGTTAAGCCATTTTGCTGGAAACCTAATAAAGCTTTTTGTAATTTATCCTTCAATGCATTGGTGGCTTCATCGCGTTTACGCAAAATATCCTCTACCTCTTTTAAACGCTTCTCGCGTTTTTGCAGATCGCTTGATAATTGGTTAACTTTTGAGTTAGTTGATGTAAGGTTATTATTCAACGCATCATACCTTCCGTTTAAAGCATCATAGCTATTTTTCAGCGCTGCAAGACTTCCTTTTTGATCTTCTATATTACCTTTTAAGCCGGCTATTTCGCGGTGCAGTCGTGCCGTATCTGCTTGCAGTTGCGAAGCCTGTGCCTCCAAACTGCCGTTGCGGGTAAACAACGAGTCGCGTTGGGTTAGCATGGCCTTATATTTTTTGGTGGATAGCACCACGCACGAGTGTAAGCTAACGCATAAAACAAGGGCGGCTAATAAATATTTTATTTTCATTGTATGTATCGGGGTTTTATAATTATACTATTGCGTTGCGTAAAAATACATTTAGTGGGTAGATCTTGCTGCATAGCCCGGCCACATTTTCGGCAAGCTTGGCGTTTACAATATCTTTATCTGTTAACGGGTGCCAGGCTATAAAGCTTTTAAGCTTTAACAGTTCAATATTTTCATTATCTGCAGCATAATCCCGCGGCAGGGTTTTTAGCTTGTCCTGCGCCCTAAAATCGCCAAATAATTGAACAAACTCCGGGTTATCAATAACCGATTTCAACTCATGTGCGTTATAATCTATTTCCTGGCGGATAGCTTTTAAATGTGCGGCCTCTGGCATCCAGTAACCACCGGCAATAAATGATTTACCGCCGGGTTGAATCTGCATATAATACTCGGCACCACCCAACTTGGTACCGGTTGTTGGCAGGCTTATGCCGAAGTTAATTTTATAAGGCGTTTTGTTTTTGCTGAACCTGATATCGCGGTAAATGCGCATTACACATTTCTTGGCCTCCAGCTCGGCCGATAGCGCCGGGTCAACCTTGTGCATTAGTTTAAGCAGCGCGTTGGTAAAGGCAATAACGTTTTCGCGGGCGGTATCAAAGGTGGCTTTGTTGGCCATGAACCATTCGCGGTTATTATTTCCGGCAAGCTCTTTTAAAAAATCAAGTGTTTGCTGTTGTATCATCTACATCTAAATTAGGGTAGTAATGTATTTTGGGCGATAACCAGTATAACAACAATACGCGCGACGCCCTGAAAATTATTGGGGCAAATATAAAACATCCGCCTATAATAACACCGCAATACAACCATGGCGAGGTTGTGTTATTTGTAATAAAATAAGTTAAAGCTGCCAGCGCGAATGATGTGCCCACGTTTAGCGCATAACTAACATACATGGCTGCATAAAAATACCCGGGCTCTATCTCGAAATACAAATTACAACGCGGGCAGTTTAAATTGATACGGTTGCTGGTGAGGCTATAAACTTTACCGCTAAACATATCACCCCTGCGGCAGCGCGGGCATTTGGCATGTAACATTGCCCATGTTTTGGATGTTGTAGCCATGATATAAAACAGGGCCTTATCGGCCCTTAGTGTTTTTTAATTTAAGTGAAGTTTTTCGTCGCGCATGTTCAAATCAACATTTTTGCGGCGATATTTTTTGTACCAGATATAGCCTACAACAGCTACCGCCAGGTATGGCGCAGCTAATAAATACATAATACCGTTATTTAAACCCTTAGTAGTACCGTTACCATTCTTAGCGTTCGACTCGACCGAGGTGGTACACATGGCGCATTGCGCGTTAACGGGTACAACACTGCAAGCCAGTAGGCCAGCAGTAAAAAGAATTAATAATAATCTGTATAATCTCATCGGTACAAAATTACTTAAATAATGGTGTCATTTCGAACGATAGTGAGAAATCTATACACCCGCATGGCGGCGCTTTTCAATGTATAGATTTCTCGCGATGCTCGAAATGACAATCTTTTTTGCTAAAAATGATAAAACGGTTTTATCATTAAATATACAACAACCCCACTCGCGGTAACAAATAACCATATAGGGAATGCCCAGCGCACCAGTTTACGATGCCGCTCTACCCGCATTTGCAAACCACTGTGAAAGCTCAATAATATTAACGGCAAAACACCGGCGGCAAGTACAATATGCGGAACTAATATTCCCAGGTAAATTGCACGCATGGTGCCGTATTGGTTTATCTCATCACCTAAAACTTTTCCGTCGCCATCAACATCGCCATACACGGTTTCATTACGCATTAAGTAATGAAACAATACGTACGACACAAGGAACAATGATGAAAG
>JACMRC010000358.1 GCA_014376655.1 Mucilaginibacter sp.
ATTATTTTTTTACGCAGCGTTTCTGTACCGACAATTACGTAGGCTTTTTCAATCAGCTTGCCAATACCTTCCCACACAGGGTTAGGCATGCTTACGCGGATGTCAGGCTTGCCCAAGTCTGCAAATCCTTTAACATTTTTAGGGTTGCCCTTTTGTACCATAATAGCCAGGTTATTATAGGCATAAGGGGCAGTATTGGTAAAGCTATCAGCCATCTGATCAATCAACCCTTTACCTGCGGTAAACACATCGGGCTTTAAAGTGATGCGCATATTGCCTATAGTTACCGATCCGCCGGCTATCTGCTTTGCTAAAATTCCGGGGGGCAAGGTCTCCGCAAAAACACGTTGATATTGTGGATAGGCCTTTTTAAATTCAGCCAACAGGTCATCAACACACATAAATTGATTGCCTGCAAAAAATATCACCAGTTGCGGGTCGTTGATGTCGCCAAACAGGTCGGGCACATTATCAATACCCGGTACGGTAAACATAACGCTGCTTTGTGGTGGTGTGTTCCAGGGCGGGTCGAAGTGGTGATCCTGGGCTTTTGCAGAAATATTTAATGCAATAATTATAGCGTTTGTGAGGATGAATTTGCGGAGATATTTCATGGGGTTAGTATTAAAACAAGTCAGGCTTTTAAGGGTAAACCTTAAAAGCCTGACTGTCAAAGTAGCGGGGAGCAGGATCGAACTGCCGACCTTAGGGTTATGAATCCTACGCTCTAACCATCTGAGCTACCCCGCCGGATATGTAACCCTTAAAAAAGGTTTGCAAATATAGGATTAATTCGTTTCCTTTAGAAAAAATGTTAATATTGTGGCTTAAGCCTGAATTATAGACCCCTATATGTCTGAGAAGAAGAAGTTTAATATTGAGTATGAAATAAAATCATCTCCAAGAATCCTATATACTTTCCTGAACGAGCCTAACGGGCTTACCCAATGGTTTGCTGATGATGTAAGCGTACGCGACCAGATTTACACCTTTACCTGGGATGGCGAGCAACAAAAGGCCAAATTAGTAGCTATAAAAGAAAACAAGCTGGTTAAATTTAAGTGGGACGATGACGAGCCGCAATGCTATTTTGAAATGGAGATAATCCAGGATGAATTAACTAACGATGTTGCTTTAAGTGTGACTGATTTTGCCACCGAAGAAACTATTGGCGAAAGAAAATTGATCTGGGATAATCAGATTCAGTACCTAATTAGCGTTCTAGGTGCATAAAGGGATAAAATTCCCTAATTTTGCGCAGTGAAGAAAATCCATCTTTTATTACTAAAATCATTTATAAGGCCATTTATAGTGACCTTTTTGATAGTAATGTTTGTGTTGCTAATGCTATTTCTATGGAAATACATTGACGACCTGATAGGTAAAGGGTTTGAATGGTATGTTATACTGGAGCTGATGATTTATGCATCGGCAACCAATGTTGCTATGGCGCTGCCGCTATCGGTACTGCTCTCCTCTATCATGACATACGGTAGTTTGGGCGAAAACTATGAGTTGGTAGCTATAAAATCAGCAGGTATCTCATTAAGCCGGGCTATGTACCCCATGTTTGTGGCGGTATTGGTGCTGAGTATAAGCGCGTTTTTCTTTTCGGACTATATGCTGCCCAAAGCCAATTTAAAGTATTACTCTTTACTATGGGATGCACGCGAGCAAAAATCGGCTAACTTTTTACCCGAAGGTGTTTTCAGCAATAGTTTCCCCGGGTATACCATCCGGGTCGAGAAGAAGGACCCCGATGGTCAAACATTACATGATGTAACCATTTATGCAAAAGGGGCTGATTTTGAAAATCCTGGTTATGTTTTAAAAGCTAAAAAGGGTAATATGTATCGGTCAAACGATAACAAGTACCTGATTATCAATCTTGAAGATGGCATCCGTTACGAGGAGAAACCTGGCGGAAGTAATTTTAATCCTAACCCGCGCCAAATATTAACCCGTTTCCGTTTTAAATCGGCACAAAATAAATTAGATATGTCGGGTTTTAAGCTACATCGTACAGACGAAAGCGGCTTTAGCCGTGCCTTCCAGATGATGAACAGGCGGTTGTTGAAAGATACCATGGGGAAAATCGATCACGTAATTGATAGCGGTCGTCGTGTTAACTACCCGTTGCTTACGGCTTACATTAAATACTTCTCTATGCCCCGCCGGAAGGATATGGTTGATAAAACACATGCTGAATACAAATTAGGTGTGATGAATTTTGGAAATAATGGGCAAAAGCTAAGTTACCTTACTAATGCGCTAAGCGAGGCAAGGTCTGTACAGGACCTGATGAAACAGCGTAACGAGCGATATAAAGAAGCTTCATACAGCGTGCATAGTGCGTCGGTTGAGTACCAGAAGAAATTTACTTTATCGGCAGCGTGCCTGGTGCTGTTTTTAATAGGAGCGCCGTTGGGTGCAATTATCCGTAAAGGCGGGCTGGGTTTACCCGTGGTGGTATCAGTAGTGTTTTTCCTGATCTATCATATTATATCAACCATAGGCGAGAAAGCCGTTAAGGCCGGCGATGCTTCGCCGTTTTGGGGTATGTGGATAGCTATCATAATTTTAACGCCAATAGGGTTGTTTTTATCCTACAAGGCCGCTAACGATTCTGTGATATTTGATGCCGATGTATACAAACGCGTGTTTAACGCGGTATTTGGCAGGGTAATGGCCGCCTTTAAACGCAAGGTAGACCTTGGCGGGCATGCTGTTGAGGAATAGACAATCTTTACAAACTGCCGACCTGTTTTTTTATATAATGCGTTAACTTTGTTGCTATATGGTACGTATCCATATAAAAAGCTACCAAAAAGTACAAAATGCTAAATACCATTCCAGAGGCCATAGAAGCTATAAAAGCCGGTAAAATAATTATTGTTGTTGATGATGAGGATAGAGAGAACGAGGGCGATTTTTTAACAGCGGCGCGTTTTGCTACGCCCGAGGCTGTAAACTTTATGGTACACCATGGCCGCGGCCTGGTTTGCGCCCCAATTACCCAGCAACGTGCTACCGAACTGGAGTTGGAGCCAATGGTTACCAATAACACTACATCATACGAAACAAATTTTACCGTATCTGTCGATCTGCTGGAAGGTTGCACTACCGGTATCTCGGCTACAGATAGGTCAAAAACTATTATGGCTTTGATAGATCCGGCTACTAAACCAGAGGACTTAGGCAGGCCGGGGCACATTTTTCCGCTGATAGCCAAGAACGGTGGCGTATTGCGCCGTGCCGGGCATACAGAAGCAACAATTGATTTTGCAGTACTTGCAGGTTTAGAACCTGCAGGTGTGATCTGTGAAATAATGGATGCCAATGGCGACATGGCTCGCTTACCCGAACTGTTAGAGATAGCCAAAATCCATCACCTTAAAATTGTATCTATAAAAGACCTGATAGCTTATCGTTTAGATGTAGAAACCATGATTAAAAAAGAGGTAGCCATTAGGTTACCTACTGAATGGGGCGATTTTGAAATGATAGCCTATACCCAGTTAAATACCGGCGAAAATCATATAGCCTTAGTAAAAGGTGCCTGGGAGCCTGACGAGCCTATTTTAGTGCGCGTACACAGCTCGTGCGTTACCGGTGATATATTTGGCTCATGCCGTTGCGATTGTGGCCCACAGCTACACAAATCAATGGAAATGATAGCTAAGGAAGGTAAAGGTGTTATTGTTTACATGAACCAGGAAGGCAGGGGCATTGGGCTGGTTAATAAACTAAAAGCTTATAATTTGCAGGATAACGGTTTTGATACCGTTGAAGCCAATATTAAATTAGGTTTTGGTATGGACGAGCGCGATTACGGCATTGGCGCGCAGATATTGCGCAGCCTGGGCATATCAAAAATGCGTTTAATGACTAACAACCCTAAGAAAAGAGCCGGCTTAATAGGTTATGGATTAGAAGTGGTAGAAAACGTGCCGATAGAAATAGCTTCAAACCCGCATAACGAGGCTTACCTAAGAACCAAGCGCGATAAAATGGATCATTCCATTATGCGCGATCATTAATTATCGTCGTCTTCATCTTTTTTAACAGGCGGTGGGGTAACCGGTGCAGCTGTTGGTGTATTGCCTGATAATGGTGTACTTGTTGGAGTAGCCAATGGTGCAACACCTACTGTGGTTGGCTTGCGCCGGGTAAATATGTTTCTTATAAACTCACCAAAAGTGTTAAAGTCTGTTTGATAAACAAGGCCAAGCCCGTTAACATATTGCGGCGATAACTGATCAATATAATTTAAGGTAGTAGTATTCAACACCCGGTAAGAGTACCGTGCCGTAAGCGACCCATCGGGCCTGATAAGGTATGATGTTTCAAAATCCTTCGTCAGGTTGTTAAAGTTTGAATTTAGCAGGTTGGTGTTATTAAACAGGTTAGAACTGCCGGTACTGTTGTTAAATAAACTTCCGTTAAATATCAGCCTGTCATTAAAAAAACGTAACGACGCGCTTGCATCGTTAAACGAGCGAATGTTAAAGTCGAAGTACTTGATGTTTGATTGCGCTATAAGGCTGTTTAATTTATTGAAAGCAAACTCGCTAAAGGCGCTTGTAGCCGTAGCTGCCACCTGGTTGGTTAAATTACTGCCCGTGCCCGAGTTAAAGTTACGCCTAACAATAACGCTTAAAGCTTGCTGGTTACGGTTATTGGGGTCGGCAAGGTAGGTTCCTAAATCATCCTTAACAGATGGGTCAGTAGGGAAATTAAAATCAAAATTAATCTCTGGCAATAAGAGTGATTTGGTAAGCAATAGCTCTGCCTGTACCAATATCTGCTCATTACCTTTAGGCGATTGCAGGCCCGCGGCAGTGTATAACGGCGCAATATCTGTACGGACTTCATAAGTAGCTTTAAGGTTGATCTCGGCATTAGTTGGGTTACCCGTCCAGCGGATGCTACCGCCCTGGTTTACCGTAAAGTTTTTGCTGATGAAGTTTTTCGCCGTAAAATCAAACTTGCCGGATGTGATCACGAACTCGCCAAACATATCAAAGTCGCCCAGGCTGTTAATACGCAACTTTAAGTTTTTAGCCTGCCCGCTGCCCTGTAATACGCCATAATCGGTAGTTATTTTTACAATGGCCTTTTCATCAACTGTCAGGTC
>JACMRC010000359.1 GCA_014376655.1 Mucilaginibacter sp.
AAGGTTGCGCATCTTTCTTTCAGAGATCCGCAGGTCATGCGCGAAAAACATCAGAAGGTTAAACATAAAGCCGGCGTTTACTTTTAAGGTTGCCTCAAAAAACGCCATGTCAACATAACTTACAATACCTGCCTGCACAGCGGTTGCCGATATGGCGTAAGTGCCGTTTCCACCTAATGCGCGGTGCCCAAATATCTCTCCTTCTTTGGCAAATCTTAAAATAAGCTCTTTATCTGCGCCCCAGCGCTTATGAACTTTCACAATTCCGGTATTTACAAAGAAAATACCCGTTACAGGGTCGCCTTCTTTAAAAATAACCTCACCTTTTTTTACTTTATAGTTTTTTTTATGCGCCAAAATCGCCGGAATCCATTCTTTAATGCACCCGGCACACAAAAAACAACCTTTTTCATTGTCAATGAGGGTTACTTTTTTCATTTTATAATAATAAGATCAGTTAACAACACAATATTAGGCAATTTTAAAGTGATTTGCATCACAAGTTTTAATACATTTTGCAATTTCATGCCGATTTTTACACACATACAACATATTTATTGATAATATTTAGAGTTTTACCTAAAAAATTAAAGATAAATTTTTATAAAAATCACATTTAAGGCATTTTTAGTCGATTATTATTTTAGCATTTCACAATAAAACAAATAATCAATTATATATATCATAAAAATCAACCAAAATTAAACCATTTATCCAAATTTAGCATTAAATTGAATATATTTATCGTAATAAAACAGCAATTAATCAACAAAAAGTAAAATATGGAGAAAAAATAAATAATATTTCATAAAAAAAGCCCTGCCGGGAGGTCGCATTCCCAAACAAGGCCATATAGTTTTATCGCTTTAACAACTCAAAAACTAATCAAATGTATAAAAATGTACTTAAAAACATTGGGCTAATTACAACTATTGTAATTATTGCCAACCTTCTGGCTTTCAACGCTAAAGCACAGATAACTTTAACAGGGCAACTACGAACAAGGGGCGAAAGCCGAAACGGATACGCCAACTTGGTTCCGCTTGATTCAAAAAACGCCGACTTTATTTCGCAACGCACACGTTTAATTTTTGGTTATAAATGGGATAGGTTAAGTTTTGGCACCAGCCTTCAGGATGTACGTGTTTGGGGTGCCGATGCATCATCTATCTCAACTACCGACAACCGCTTACTACTACATGAAGCATGGGCCGAGCTTACCCTGGCTAATAAGGCCGATACCACCATTGGCTTTAAGTGGTTTGACCTGATGACCTTAAAGATAGGCCGCCAGGAATTAATATATGATGATTCCCGGTTGATTGGTAACCTTGATTGGTTGCAACAGGGCCGCCGCCATGATATGATACTATTAAAGACCATGCACCACGGTTGGCAGGTTGATTTAGGTTTTGCCTACAATCAAAACACCGATGCCGCAGGTATAGTTAATACAGATTATGTACCTGCAAATATCCCGGCTACGGTAAAAAATTCGTTGGGCACATTGGTTGCGGCACCTGCCGGTTTAATACCATTGGCAGCAGGTGGCAGCGCGGCTAATAATAGTGCAAAAACCGGAACGCCGGTATTCGCTAACCCGCCAAGCACAAATGGCGCAACGCAGGACTATAAATCATTCACCAGTTTATATATAAGTAAGAAGTTCGATCAAACCAAGGTGTCGGCATTATTCTTTAATGACAACTTTGGCAAATACCGTTTAGATTCGGTTGGCAGCGTTGCTACAGGGTATGTATATGGCCGCCGTTTTGTACGGACCGGCGCTACCGATACTTATGATTATTCGCCGGTACATCGTTATACCTATGGCGTAATGGTAAATCACACATTGGGCAACGCGTCAGATTTTGGGAAGTTTGCCTTGCAGGCCGCCTATTACCAGCAATCGGGCCATAACCGAGATAACGTAAGCCTTGATGCTTACCATTATACTGTTGCTTTAACCTATCAAAAAGACAATTTAAGTTTTACACCGGGTTTTGATGTATTGTCTGGTAATGACGCAGTTAACCCTTCGGGTAAAGACAATCGCTTTGATCCTTTATATGGTACGCCGCATAAATTCTGGGGATATATGGATTATTTCTACGCAGGTAGCGGATCGGCAGCTGGTGGTTTAAACAATGCTTATTTCAAAATCAAATACGCTACGAATATCATATCGCTTGGGCTTGACCTGCACAACTTTGCTTTAAGCAAGGATATGAAAAAGGCAGATGGGACTGTAATCAGCAAATCATTAGGTAAAGAGGCTGATTTACAAGTAAGCTACAACATGAACAAGTTTACCAATGTTGAATTTGGCTATTCATTAATGAAAGCTACCGATAGTATGCCGTTTGCCAAGGGCCAGGCTACTACCGATGCTGTAGCTTCTACATTCGGTAAAACCGGCACCTGGGCTTACCTGATGCTAAAATTTACCCCCGACTTTTTCTACGCTAAGCCGGTTGCTATTAAACAATAACAAACCCTTAAAAACTAAAGATCATGACTCAACATATAAACAATAGATCGAAACTGCTTTTAGTGTGTACACTATTTATCATGCTATGTAATGCGGTATATGGCGCTAACCCACCTAAACGGGTAATTAAATTAGGTTTTATTCCATTAACAGATTGTGCACCGTTGGTTATAGCTAAAGAAATGGGCTTTTTTGCCAAATATGGTGTAGATGTACAATTATCAAAAGAAGCATCATGGGCAGTAGTGCGCGATAAAATATTAAACGGCGAGATTGATGGCGCGCATTGCTTATTCTCTATGCCTTTCTCTGTTTACACCGGCATTGGCGGCAAAGCGGGCTCTGAAATGAAGATAGCCATGATATTGAGCAACAACGGGCAGGCTATCACCTTATCAAAAGATTTTTGCGGCACCGTGGGCTATAATGATATTAAACACGTAGCCGGCGCCATAAAAGCTGTACAATCCCGGAAAGAGGTAACATTTGCCATGACCTTCCCGGGTGGTACGCACGATATCTGGTTGCGTAACTGGTTGGCTGCAGCAGGCGTTAGCTCAAAATCGGTAGGTATTATTACTATCCCGCCGCCACAAATGGTAGCCAACATGAAAGTTGATAATATGGAAGGCTTTTGCGTTGGCGAACCATGGAACGGTGTTGCCGCAACACAAAACATAGGCTTTACCAGCATTGCCAGCCAGGATATCTGGAAAAATCATCCCGAAAAGGCATTGGTGGTAAACAAAGCCTTTTCTGAAGAAAGCAAAGAAGATCTTAAAAACGTAATGAAAGCAATTATAGAAGCCTGCAAATGGCTGGACGTAATGAGCAATCGCAAAAAAGCAGCCTTACTTTTAAGCCGCCCTAACTATGTCAATGCACCTGTACAAATTATCGAGGCCCGCTTAATGGGGTCGACCGACATTGGTTGCGATCTGGGTGTGAAAAAGTATAAAGACGATTACATGTTGTTTTATAACAACGGCGCTACTAATACCCCGAAACTGTCATACGGTATTTGGTTTATGGCGCAATACATGCGTTTTGGTATGATAACCAGCGCACCAAGCTATAAAGCAGTAGCGCAAAAGTTAATAATGAGCGATCTGTATGCCGAGGTTGCTAAAAGCATGGGCGTACCAGTGCAAGAGGATATGAAACCGTTTAAAACTAATTTGGAAACTATAACATTCGACCCGAATAACCCTGCGGCTTATATATCTGCGGCTAAAAAATAATTATTGTTAGTTGATAATGTGTGTCGGTAAAGCCGGGCGAATAGCCCGGCCAAACCGGTAAAACATCAACCCTTAAAATATGAATATTATGAAGGATTTATTTTCGAAAAAGACGGCCCTATCTATATTTTACTTTATGGCAGGCATGTTTATACTGGGTGGTAT
>JACMRC010000360.1 GCA_014376655.1 Mucilaginibacter sp.
ACAGGTCTTTAATAAATATAAGTTTATCGTTAAGTGTGATGGCTGCTTTAAGGTTGGTAACAGGTTGCGCACCGGCTTGCTCGGTTACATTATTAACGGCACCCATTTGTGCTGAGATCTTTTGGTTTATGGTCAACACGTCCTCTTTATCCTTAGCGGGCTCTTCTTTTGCAATAGGCTTAATCTCTTTTACGGGGGCTTTAGGTTCTTCAACAGTTATTACTTCTTCCTCTTCTTCTATTGCTGTTTCATTCACTGTTTCTTCAATATCCGCCTCCATATCATCATCCTCATCAACAATCAACTCGTGCCTTATAACTTCGGGTTCGTCCATTATAAAGGTATAACTATCCTTTGGCGATCCTGTGGTTAAGTCGATGCTCGGCACCGGCTCATCAGTCTTAGGTGTATCAGCTAATTCAACGCCGCGTTTTAAGTCGCGCTTTGGCTGCTGTACTACCGGCTCAAAAAACTTTTCAATCAGGCTTTGTTTTTTAGGTTCTGCTGGCTTGGCGGGTGGTTCTACTGGTTTAGCCGGCGGTTCAATTGCTTTTGCGGGTTCGAGCGCGACTGCTCTTGCAACAGGTGTAACCTTCTTTACTTCCTCAACTATATTTTCGGCTTTTGTATCTACTCTTTGGGCAAGCGCCCGTGGTTTTTCGGGTATATTGCGCAGGTGCAGTTTGCTTAGTATCTCGGCATGATCTGCTAAAAAATGAGCGTTGGCTACAAAAAGTTCCAGCTCCAGGTCGTTCAACTTTTGCGGGTTAGACTCCAGGTATTTATACTGCTCTTTAAGCTCTTTTATAATGCCACCTATCTTATTAAATACTTCCAGTTGGTTCATTGCAATACTTTAGAAAAATGCTTACCAAAATTAAGCATTAAATTCTGATATTAGACCTTTACTAAAAGTTTACCATGCAGCTCACCGAAGAGGTTTTTAAGCGAAAAAATGAAAATGGTGGCGGGATAGAGGTTATTTGCGGCTCCATGTTTTCGGGCAAGACCGAAGAATTGATCCGCCGTATAAACCGGGCCCGTTATGCAAAGCTAAGCGTTAAGGTTTTTAAACCTAAACTTGATGTGCGTTATGATGAAACTGATGTAGTGTCGCATAACGCAACTGCGCAAGCATCAACCCCGGTAAGTAAATCGTCAGAGATATTATTATTAGCCGGCCATGCGCAGGTTATCGGCATTGACGAGGCTCAATTTTTTGACAATAAGCTGCCCGATATTTGCACCACATTAGCCAACAAAGGCATCCGTGTAATTATAGCCGGCTTGGATATGGATTTTAAAGGCCGCCCCTTTGGCCCTATGCCTACGCTTATGGCCATTGCCGAATCAGTAACCAAAGTACATGCAGTATGTCTTCGCTGTGGCAACCCGGCGCTATACTCCTACCGTTTAGTACCCAGTAAAGAAAAAGTATTGCTCGGCGAGAAGGACAGTTACGAGCCGCGTTGCCGTATTTGCTACAACAGTAAAACATTCTAAAAAACAATTCAGATACTGGTTTACAGTCTTGTTCGTCATAATTATGCCAATTTTTAGCTTGCACTAAAACAAAAGGTATACACTTGATTGTTATAGGTACTATTACCTATACTGTGATGGCGAAAAAGATATTAGTAATTGAGGATGACAAAGACATTAGAGACTCTATTGTTTATGTTTTGGAGGATGAAAATTATGAAGTTATCTCTTCAGAAAGCTCTAAAATACTGAAATCTATAAATGAAATAGCTCCGGATATGATCTTGTTGGATAACTGGCTTACCGAATGGAAAAGCGATGCCAATGGCGAACAGTTAAGCCGCGAATTGAAAAGCAACCCGGCCACCAGCCATATCCCGGTCATCATTATATCGGCAGTAAGCAACATCAAAGAAATTGCCGAGAACGGTTTGGCCGATGCGTTTTTACGGAAACCTTTCAATCTTACAGATCTTACCGCAATAGTAAAGAAACACCTTAAGTAACTATTGTGAGTTAATAATTACGACCCTTTATTTTCCTTTTTTTTATCTGCCTCTTTTACAGCGTCTTTGGCCTCATCTTTTTCTTTAGGCGTCGGGGTTATTTTTAAGCTCTCTGCTGGCACTGTTTGGGCATTTCTTAGTTGTTGTAAATCGGCATTTGTTTTTTTCCAACTGCCCGGATCTTTCTTTGCGATAGCAGCGGTATCTGCAGTGCTGTAAAAAGCAAGGATGTTACGTTTAAGCGGAGCTGTTAAGCATGCAAATTTATTTTCCTGTAGCTTATCCATTAGGTCGGTATAGGCTTTGTCCGTAAGTTCGTACTCGCCGTACGCGGTTTTTTTACCGGTATCAAAATCAACGTTTAGCAAAATAGGTTTTTGATAATTCAATTCGGCCAAAGCACCTGCATATTTATTCATTACCGTATCAAAGCTTTTTATAAACTGTTTTTCACCATCGGGGCCTACCTCTTTAAATCTAAAAACCCTAAGCGGCCCCACTTTTGGCGCTATAGTCAGCAAAAAAGCTATTACACGTTCTTTAAATTTGGGCCTGTCCAAATCGCGCCCAAACTCTTCGTAATACTTTTTCCGGCTCATGCGATAATGAAATTTCCTGCTGGTCATACCCGGTGTATTTTTTTTGATCTCGCTTTTTTTTATTACCCACGCACTGCGGGTTATGGTAGGCATCAGGCTGTTTATGGCCCATCTAAAACTGTTTATAGATTTATCCAGATCGCTAAATATTGTATTAAGATCCTGCCCATAAGTTTTCAGGAACGCTTTTTGAAGGACAGGTTTAGCCACGTTAAACCCAATAAAATCATGATACGCCTGCGATGCATAATTACCCCGTGCTATTTGCAAAACATCGAAAGCAATTTCTACCCGGCTATGTGCTATTGGTTTTTCTACGTAAGTTACTACGTTACCATACTTTTCTTTTAATTCAGGGTAAACCATTGGTACAACTAAATTAGTACCAATGGAATGGCCATATCTATCGGCCATATAATGGCATAAAGCACCCAGGGAATAGGCGTATTCATTTAGATTTTCCGATTCAGAAATCAGGTTATTTACAAAATCTCCGCTACGCACATAATGAATCAGGTCTGTAAAGTAAACGCTTCCATAAGGCGAATAGCCAATATCTGTCATTAAACTGCCACCATAAGCGTATGAGTGCGCCAAAGTTAACTCGGCATCTGTAGCGCCCAGGAAGCGTTTTTTTAATAATGGTTTGATGGACTTATCCCAGCTGGCATCAATAATAGCCTCGTGTGTTAAAATAGAATATGCCTTAACACGCAATGGTACAAGGCATACCAATAAAAGTAACAAAAGGGGGTATTTAATACTTAAAAACTTCATGCTAATTGTGCGGCTTATTCCAAAGACTAATACACAAACCTACAAATTTGTTTTAATATGTTACGCACGGGGGCGTTTGGGGTTAAAAGCTACAATATAGTTTAACTCACTCACTGCCACATTGCGGGTGGTTGTTTCTTCGTTAGTTTTACTAAATGATTGATCAAGGCGTTGTTTAGTTAAATTAAACACCTGCAATAAAAACTCGGGGATAATTTTGGCGGCGATAGTTGGGTAATAATCCTTCTGGATCTTTTTCCTTTCGGTATCGGTCACCATAGTCAACTCCCATCTGTCTTCGCCTTTAAAACCAAACTCTTTGGCAGTATTGGTAAGATCGTACAAATACATACGGGTCTCGCTCTCTATTGATTGCTCTTTCATAATTATTTTGATTTTTTACCTATTGACGAATCCGACTGTGACATTGATCCCTTATCAGACTGATAGCTGGATACCTTTTTGTTGACATTGGCACTTGGCTCTTTCTTCTTTTCTTTAACTGTTTTTCTGTCTTTACTCATAACGATATTTTTAAATGGTGATGCCAAAAAAGCCACCCTATTACAAGAGCAGTTATTTTAAGGATAGCAGAGTGATATTGATACTGGTGTATTGGTAGTGCAGCGCTTAAATATTGCCGTACCAGAACTGGGCAATAATTAAACATGTTTGTGTAGGAATTGTTTAAAGGTAGGCATACTTTATTGAATATCAGCCCGCAATTGAATATAAATACCTGTAAATGAATTTAATATAACCACGCAAGATAGTTATGCCACTATATATGACTACCTTACGCCCCTAATAAAAAAATATAATGCAAAAAGAAGGAACAGTAAAGTTTTTCAACACCGAAAAAGGTTTTGGATTTATTTCACAAACGAATGACAGAAGCGATGTTTTTGTACACTCAAGCGGCTTGATCGATGAGATCCGTGAAAACGACAAAGTATCGTTTGATATTGAAGAGGGCAAAAAAGGGCTTAACGCGGTAAATGTAAAAGTAATTTAAAAAAATCACTATATAACTTAATCGTAAAGCACCCCGACTAATCGGGGTGCTTTTTTTATTTTTAATCGTTATAATGGCCGCGTTTAATCATGTCTTTAACAGCCTGGGCTAAAAACACTTTATCATCGGCATTTAGTTGTGTTTGTTTTTCGCCGCCGTTTATGCGGTAGGTTATCTTGTCGTTATTATCACTTTCGGCTACCAAAATCCTGTCATCCTTTTTATATTTAACAAAGCCGTTGGGCGTTATCTTGGCTATAGCAGTACTATCATAATTAAAAAAAGTGCGGCCCCCATATTCAATTTTAAGATTCTTGTGATTGTCGTCCTCTGCTATTACTACGTGGCGTTGGTTCATCCTACAGCCAAATGCCAGGGCCAATAAGCCTACAGCTGCTACCGTTATTTTTAAATTTTCCATGTTAATTATGTTTTGCTGATTGTTAAATTCATTACAAACATAATATTTTATATGGTACTATGCAATACATAATACTATATTTATTAATACTGCTTTATTTTTCTTGTCGATATGTGCTTAGTTACCGATGTTTGTTTAAATTATTTTAATTTAACATCATGTCGTTCCAAGCATATTTAGATAACATACAGTCAAAAACAGGCAAAACGCCCAACGATTTTAAACTATTAGCAGAAGAAAAAGGCTTTACACAGGGAGGGCAACTTAAAGCCACCACCAAAGCAGGCGATGTAGTAAATTGGCTTAAGGCTGATTTTGATTTGGGACATGGCCACGCCATGGCTATTTATGCGTTGTTAAAAGGCATAAAAAAAGAGGGCGACAAATAACCCTCTCCTCTCCTCTATTAATAACTGCTTATGTGCGCGTCTATCCAAGCGACGAATTTGGTATTTCAATGGGCTGTCAATAGCTTATTGTGTATTGCTTAGTTATACAAAAACATCAAGGTAAACTACTACATCACTAACCGGCATAATACCATGTTTTTGCAGCGAACTAAAATACAGGCTATCGCCCTTTTTTAAAACGTATTCTATTTCGCCCACGGTCATTTTCATTTCGCCTGAAATTATAAATACATACTCCTCCCCCTCGTGCGATAATCGGTGCGGTACCACCTCGCCTTTTTTGGCGCTGAATAAAAAGGGCTGCATCTTTTTTTCGTGAAAGTTGGCAGCATACGGAAAAACCGAATATCCTTTTTCTGTCAGCGTTAAATTACGTTGGGCCTCGTCCTGCGTAGTAAAAACCGTGCGTGCCCAACCATCTTGCTCTAACAGGTTAGATATATTGGTACCTAACGTTTTAGCTATCTTAACCAACGCAGCTACAGATGGTACAGTTTTATTATTCTCTATTTTAGAGATCATACTTTTCGAGAGATCGCTGCTATCAGCGATCTCCTGCAAAGTGCGTTTCTGATTTATGCGCAAGCTTTTTATACGGTCGCCAATCCGGATAAAACTTTCGGTTTCATCCGGTGATACAGGCATCGTTTTAATTGCGTTATCGTTCATCTTAAAATATTACTATTTAGCAGTTACCCTAAACTGCGATTTCAATCTTATGTCGGCCGATGAACTACCTACCATTACATCAATCATTTCCGGCTCTACCCTAAAGTCGTGGATCTTCTCGTCATAAAAAGCCAGTTTGCTACCGGGTAGTTTTAAGGTTACCTTTTTAGTTTCGCCGGGTTGTAAGCTAACGCGATCAAATCCGCGCAACTCTTCTGTAGGCCGCTTAAGGCTTGGCGAAACATCATGGATATAAAGTTGCACAACTTCATCACCTGCTATTTTACCTGTGTTTTTTACGTCGACGGTAACGGTAAGTAAACCATCAGCACTAATTTGTTTGGCTGATAACTTTAGGTTACTGTAGCTAAAGGTAGTATAGCTTAACCCATGCCCAAACGGAAACAACGGCTTACCATTAATATACATATAAGTAAACCCTTTGGTAACATCATACTCATCCTGCGACGGTACTTGC
>JACMRC010000361.1 GCA_014376655.1 Mucilaginibacter sp.
GCCTTAGCTAAGCTTATAGACAAACTAAGCTATAATTTGATAATGGTTGTTGGGTTTATATTGAACGTTTTCCTGCTGTGGGCGCTTAAACAAACCATTGCTATAGAACAATGGAAACGCAATAACCATGAAAACCTGGAAGATGCCTTTGATGTAATAGCCGAATTTGAGGCCTTATCAAGTATAGCCGGTCTTGAATTTAACTATCCCGAATGGACAACTCCGAAAATTGAGGATGGCGAGGCTTATACGTTGGTGGCCAAGGCTATTGCCCACCCGCTTATTAGCAGCAAAAACCGGGTTACTAATGATTATGAACTTACCGATACTTTTAAAATAGATATCATTACCGGTTCCAATATGGCAGGCAAGAGTACCTTCTTGCGTACCATTGGTGTTAATACTGTATTAGCCCTTTGCGGCGCGCCTGTTTGTGCCGAAAGTATGCGGGTGTCTGTTATCACCATGGTTAGCTATATGCGCATTAAGGACTCGCTTAATGAGAGCACTTCAACCTTTAAGGCCGAACTTGACCGTCTGCAAATGCTGCTGGCCGCCGTTAAGGAAGAATACAAGGTTTTCTTTTTAATTGACGAAATGCTGCGCGGTACTAACTCGGTTGATAAGTACCTCGGTTCTAAAGCCGTTATTGAGCAATTAATTTCCAAACACGGAGTGGGTATGGTTGCCACGCACGACCTGGAAATGGCTAAACTGGAAACTGCCCACCCCGATTATGTACGCAACTACCATTTCGATATCCAGGTAATTAAGGGCGAAATGTTGTTTGATTATAAGATGAAACACGGTGAGTGTAAAACATTTAACGCTACGCTCCTGCTTAAACAGATAGGGATAAATATTATTCCTGAATAGGTAATCAATTTCTTTTAAAGCCTCTTGCATTCCAAGAGGCTTTTTATTTTCAAATAAATTTGCGCAAGCAAATACTTGCATTTATATTTGCAAGCATATACTTGCATAATGATCCAGAGAAGAGATGTATTCCAGGCTATTGCCGACCCTACCCGCCGCCAGATAATAAATATGGTGGCCGCTAAACCGCTAAACGTAAATACCATTGCCGACAGCTTTGATGTTAGCCGGCAGGCGATATCGCTCCATATAAAGATATTGATAGAATGCGAGCTGCTTAAAATAAAGAAGCAAGGACGCGAACGGGTTTGCGAGGCGCAATTGGATCAGCTAAACGAAGTAACACTTTGGTTGGACCGCTTCCGTCAGCATCATGAACAGAAACTGGACAACTTAGAAACTTATTTAGACAAACTTAAAGCAGAACGAAATCATGGAAAGCAACACTAAAGACCGTGAATTATTGATTACAAGGACCCTTAACGCCCCCATCGATTTAGTTTGGGAGGCATGGACCAAACCCGAACATATTGCTAACTGGTGGGGCCCTAATGGCTTCACAAATACTATTAGCACAATGGACATGAAAGCCGGGGGCGAATGGAACCTGGTTATGCACGGCCCCGACGGAACTGATTATGTTAATAAAAGCATATTTAAAGAGATTATCTATTTTAAAATAATTAGTTATGAGCACTTTAACCCGCACATTATAGCTACTATTAATTTTGAATCGCAGGGCGATAAAACCCACCTTACCTGGCACATGTTGTTTGATTCTGAAGATATCCTTCAAACAATAGTGAAAGCACACAATGCGGCCGAGGGCTTGAAACAAAATGTAGAAAAACTAAGCATGTACTTAGCCAATCAATTAAATAAACAATGATCATTAACCTGCGTGCCTTACTTCTAAGCTTCTTGTTATCACTAACTTTACAGGCAATCGCACAAAAACCAACCAATAAAATGCAAACATTAGTAACATCAGGCCATGCCGCTGTAAACGGCATCAATATGTATTATGAGGTACATGGCAAGGGTGATATGCCCTTAGTATTGATCCACGGTGGTGGCTCAACTATTGACGTAACTTTTGGCAATATCCTGCCCTATTTCGCCGCAAATAACAAAGTTATTGCTGTCGAGCTGCAAGCGCACGGCCGCACCAGCGACAGGGATTCTGCAGAGTCGTTCGAGCAGGATGCCGACGACGTGGCATCACTGTTAAAACATTTAAATATCACAAAAGCCAATATCATTGGTTTTAGCAACGGCGGCACAACTACACTGCAAATTGCCATAAGGCATCCCCAACTGGTTAATAAAATAGTTGTGATAGCCGGCAGTTATAAACGCGATGGTTTTATGGATGGCTTTTTTGATTTTATGCCGAAGGCGACAATTGATAACATGCCACAACCGTTAAAAGATGCATTTTTAAAAGTAACACCCAACCAGGCCGGGCTGCTTACCATGTTTAATAAAGACAAGCAACGCATGATAGACTTTAAAGATATCAGCGATACCGATATCAGCAATATAAAAGCCCCTGCAATGTTTATAGTGGCAGATAAGGATGTGATAACTGTTCCGCATACTATGGCAATGGCAAAATTAGTAAACGGTGCCGAGTTAATGGTACTACCCGGCGTACATGGAGAAGCGTTAGGCGAAACAACCACCTACAAAACGGGCAGCAAAGCACAGCAGGCAACCGCTATATTGATTGAGGAGTTTTTGAGGAAATAATCTACTTACCTGTCATTTCTCGCTCGTCCCTCATATCGAAATGATAAATTTCGTTAACAAAAAAAGCGAGGAGTTTCACTCATCGCTTTTTTTGTTATAATGATTTTACAACTTAGTTTCTGCCTGGAGCACCACCACCGGCACCGCCGCCTTGTTGGTCGCCACCCTGGATAACGTCATCATTGTTAACACCTTTTTTCTTCTGGTTTGGATTAGTTGGGCCAAAGCTCATCTTACCAAATGCATAACTAAATGTTATACCAAATGATTGGAATGGGAACTTAGTATGGCTGCTTTGTGTAAAGCCCGGGCTTGCAATATCCTGGTCGAACGATTTGTTAACCGCAAAAGGCTGCACGGTATTGAAACCGATAGATGCTTTTTTGTCAGCAAATTGTTTTTTGACACCCAGGGCATAAATACCAAACGCCGGGCTGGTACCTTGTATAGTACGGCGTGCCGAGTTTGAAAACCCAAAAGCTTCAACAATAAAGTTACTTGGCAGGTTAACCGATGCACTACCAAACATGGTAGACATAAAACGTGTTTTCAACGCGTCAGGATTTATAAAACCAACGTATTGGGTATAAACGCTTGGGTGATAAGTAAACACGTTTACACTGGCACGTAAGGTTAATATCTTAACAGGGTTTACTGATGCAAAGAAACTTGCACCCAATGAATTATTTTCGCCTATGTTGTTTGACACCGAACGTGTACCTACAATTTCTTTGCCGTTTATAGTTTCCTTAATTGGCGAAGCAATGCTCTCTATAAGGTTATTAGTGTTTTTATAAAAAACAGATACGTTTATAACCGATGAGCTGATAAAGGTATTGTAATTCAACTCGACAGTTTGCGAGGTCTCTGGCGACAGGTTAGGGTTACCTACCGATTGGCTCTGAACCTGGCTACGGTTTATAAAAGGATTTAAAACCTGTAAGCTTGGGCGTTGGATCCGTTTGCTGTATGATAGTTTTAAAGTGTTTGATCCAAATACCTTTTGTACAGTTAAGCTTGGTATATAAGTATTGTAGTTTGCGCTAAATGGCACTAATACCTGGTAATTACCACTCGCCGTGTTTTGGTACGGATTTTTCGGATCGCCGGTGATAGTAGTATTTTCATAACGGCCACCTACCAATAATGAATATGATTTAGGAAGAGTGAAGGTAAAAACGGAGTATCCTGCGTAAACATTTTGTGTATAACCATAAAGGTTAGAGTTAATTATATCGCGGATAGCGTTGTCGCCGTTAGCATCTGTGTTATAAATATCATAGATACTGTTTATACGTCTTTGGATTGTTTTACCACCAGCTTCAAATTTTAAAAGTTTACTTACCGGTAAAGAGTAATCAGCCTGTGCGGTATACTCGTTATTTGTACCGTCGTTATTTCCTTTTTGGCTTGGGTTAAGCGCGCTGTATAAGTTAGTATAATCAGTATTGATTATACTATGGCTCCACTGGCCGGAAATGGTTAACTCATGACCCTCTTTCTTAAATTTATGGGTATAATCAATGTTCCAGTCAAATCCCTGGAATTTGTTATGCGAGATAGTTTTGCTGTTATAGAACAGGCTGTTTGCCGGAGTGATATTATCAACACGGTTATTAGTACCCATACCATCAATATTAAACCCACCATCATTTAACCTGATGGTACTGTTAATGCTGTTAAAGGCATTGAACTCATAACCCGCGGTTACAGATCCCATGGCACCATGTCTTGCAATACGGCTGCTTGAATTACCACTGTTATGAACATCAACCGCGGATACACCGGGGTTAGCGCCATTTGCAGCAATAGCAGCTGTTTTAACGGTCTGATCAGAAACAGTTGTCGAGGTTTGCGGCCAGGTTAAGTTACCACCTAAATTGGCAGATAAGCTAAACCTGTTACGGTTATAATTTAAGTTAACGTTGCCGTTATTTTGGCGCGTACCTACACCACCGCTAACCGAACCACTTATACCGTTAGCATTTTTTGATTTGGTAATGATGTTGATGATACCACCAGATCCTTCTGCATCATACTTAGCAGATGGCGAAGTAATAACCTCGATAGATTTGATCTGGTCAGCAGGGATAGTTTTTAAAACGTCGGCCAAACTTGCTGATGTAGCGCCCGAAGGTTTACCGTTTATCAATACACGAACGTTTTGATCGCCACGTAAAGCTACGTTACCATTCATATCAACCGACACCAATGGAACTTTTTGCAACACGTCGGTAGCGTTGCCGCCAGCTGATGTAAGGTCCTTCTCGGCGTTGTAAACCAATTTGTCTATTTTGTTTTCAACCAGGGCTGCTGCACCAGTTACAACAACTTCTTTTAATTTATTTACGCTTGGAGCTATGTAAATAACACCTGCGCTTTTATCGGGTTTGGAGTCGGTAGTTATAATGCCGGTAACCATTTTTGTAGGGTAGCCTATAAAAGACACGCCTAATTTGTACTGGCCGGGTTTAACATTATCTATTCTGAAATTTCCTTTTTCGTCAGTAACAACACCATTTATAGGGGAATTACCTGTAGCACGATATATAGCTACAGTAGCGTAGTCTAAAGGTTTTTTGGTAAGCGAGTCTATAACAGTTCCTGATACCTTACCTACAGTGGTAGAACCACCGCCCACACCAAACTGTGCCTTAGCTACGGTAACAGAAAAAATTATTACTAATAGTAGAATTATACGTTTCATTTTGACATTTTTTGTAATTAGAGGCAAAACTACTCCAAATGTTACACCCGTACAGCACTATTATTGCAATTTAGAACGATTATGTTGTAAGTGTTACACTAACCACCTGCTAAACCACCATATTTACAATCCTACCCTTCACCACAATAACCTTTTTAGGCTGTTTGCCGTCCAAATACCGCTGTACATCGGCGTTAGCTAAAACAAATTCTTCTATGTCTTTAGGCTCAAGGCTCAATGACACATTAAGGTTCATTTTAGTTTTACCGTTGATGGATATTGGGTAGGCAAACTCATCCTCAACCAAATAGGCCGGGTTAAATTTAGGGTATGGCGCGTATGATAAAGTACCTGCCTGGTTACCCAACATCACCCAAAGCTCTTCGCAGATATGCGGGGCGTAAGATGATAGCACTATAACCAAATCCTGCAATACCGCGCGGTTATTACATTTAAGGTCGGTTAATTCATTTATAGCGATCATAAAGCTGGATACCGAAGTATTGAACGAGAAACGCTCGACATCTTCTTCCACCTTACGGATAATCTTGTGTAATGACTTTAATTCGGCTTTAGTTGGCTCTGCATCTGATACGGTAAACTCCCACGCTTCGTTATGGAACATCCGCCAAAATTTACGCAGGAACTTAAATACTCCCTCAATGCCGTTGGTATTCCACGGCTTGCTTTGCTCCAGCGGACCCAAGAACATCTCGTACATACGCAAAGTATCCGCGCCGTAACGGGCGATCAGATCATCCGGGTTAACCACGTTGAATTTAGATTTCGACATCTTTTCAACTTCCACACCGCAGATGTATTTACCGTTCTCTAATATAAATTCGGCATTGGCAAAATCCTCACGCCAAGCTTTAAATTTATTGGTGTTCAATACTTCGTTCTCAACAATATTCACATCCACATGCAATGGCGATGTTTTGTATTCTTTGATCAAACCATGCGATACAAATGTGTTAGTACCTCTGCCCTCTTCATCAATTAAACGATACACGAAATTAGAGCGTCCCTGTATCATCCCCTGGTTAATCAACTTCTTAAAAGGTTCTTCCTCAACCACAAGATCAATGTCTTTTAAAAACTTGTTCCAGAAACGGCTGTACAGTAAGTGGCCGGTAGCGTGCTCGCTGCCGCCTATGTATAAGTCAACATCTTTCCAATATTCAATAGCTTCTGTTGATGCAAACGCTTTATCATTTTGCGCATCCATGTAGCGGTACCAGTAAAAGCTGCTTCCCGCCCAGCCTGGCATAGTAGAAAGTTCATAAGCATAGCTCTTAGCCCCCTCTAAATCTCCTCCGGTAGGGGCTGTATATTTCCAGCCTTCGGCACGTGCCAATGGTGGTTCGCCGGTTTCGGTTGGTAAATATTTATCTACCTCGGGCAATAACAATGGCAAGTCGCTTTCACTAATAAGGTGCGGTAATCCGTCTTTAAAATAAACCGGTACAGGTTCGCCCCAGTAACGCTGACGGCCAAAAATAGCGTCACGCATTCTGAAGTTTATTTTAGCTTTACCTAAGCCCAAACTTTCTAATTTGGCTATGATGGCAGCAGTTGCTGCTTTATAATCTAAGCCATTGGCGAGGTCCGAATTGATGTATTTACCTTCCTTAGTCGGGTCGGCCTCGGTTTCAATATTCTGTATATCGATGATAGGTACTATCGGTAAATTAAAATGTTTGGCAAACAGGTAATCGCGCTGGTCGCCGCTTGGTACGGCCATAACCGCGCCGGTACCATACCCTGCCAAAACGTAATCAGCTATCCAGATCTGTACTTTCTCGCCGTTTAACGGGTTAATCACATAGCTACCGGTAAACGCGCCTGATACTGTTTTAGCATCAGCCATCCTGTCTAACTCAGATTTCTTTTTGGTTTGGGTTATGTAAGCATCTATCGCTGCCTTTTGCGCAGGTGTGGTCAACTCGGCTACTAACTCATGCTCTGGCGCTATCACCAAAAAAGTCACACCAAAAATAGTGTCAACCCTTGTAGTAAAAACCTCGATATAATCTTGACTCTTGGTTCTTGACTCTTGACTCTCAATAGGGAACTTAACAGACGCGCCGGTACTTTTACCTATCCAGTTGCGCTGCATTTCTTTTAGCGGCTCGGGCCAGTCAATTTTATCAAGGCCCTGCAACAAACGCTCGGCATAGGCAGTAATACGCATGCTCCACTGCATCATTTTCTTTTGCTCAACGGGGTAGCCGCCGCGCTCGCTAAAGCCGTCTTTTACTTCATCGTTAGCCAACACGGTACCTAAAGCGGCGCACCAGTTTACGGTGCTTTCGCGTAAGTAGGTAAGGCGGTATTTTAACAACTCTTGTTGTTGCTCATTGGCGGTCTTAGCTTTCCACTCATCGGCGGTAAAGGTCGAAACTTCTTCGTCGCAAACCGCGTTAACACCGACTGATCCATTCTTTTCAAAATGCTCAACCAGTTTGGCTATCGATTGCGCCTTATCTGCATCTTTATTATACCAGCTGTCAAACAACTGCATAAAGATCCACTGTGTCCATTTATAATAATCGGGCGAACTGGTGCGCACCTCGCGGCTCCAGTCGAACGAAAAGCCAATCTGATCCAACTGGCGGCGATAGGTAGCAATGTTATCAGCTGTAGTAACTGCAGGGTGCTGGCCGGTTTGTATGGCGTATTGCTCGGCCGGTAAGCCAAAACTATCATAACCCATTGGGTGCAATACATTAAAGCCTTTTAAGCGTTTATAGCGTGCAAAA
>JACMRC010000362.1 GCA_014376655.1 Mucilaginibacter sp.
CTATTGTACTTTTAACTGACATATCTATTTCTGCTATTTTAAAGTATTAAATAATTATTTAGGCTCTGTCCATTAAACCATACGCCAAAATGGGTCGCCCGATTCCATGAAAGTTATAGGCACTTCACTTATAAAAGCTCTCAGCCAGGCGGCACAATTATCCATCCCCGCTTCTTCCTTACGGTTATGCGATATGATGACGAAACCTTTCTTTTGCCCTGCTGCAATTAAGTCGCGTTCCCACTCTACGTTATTATTCTCGCGGTCCGGTTCGTAATGGATAGTTACATCCGCCAGTGGCGCGCCGCCGCGCGGCACTTTGTTTGAACCTTTAAAAATGGTTTTAACTTTTAGCTGCGGATCGCCCACTACTCTTACCCCATCGCTTTTAAGTCGGCGTTTCACTTCGCTGGCGTAGGCGGCAAGGGTCATTTCCTGCGGCAGTTCGTAATTACCGGTAGCTTTATCATAGTTCCATTTATCCCAGCCCATTACCTTTTGCCAGCCCTCGTCAATACCATCGGGTTTGCGTGCATGCCAGTTATCGTGGAAACGGTGTACAAACAACCCGTGTTCCTTAATATAATCTTGTTTATGCTGATATAGGGGGTCGCCGTCAAGGCCCTCGCCCAGGTCAAGGTTTGTCCAGAAAGTAGGCTCGTGTGCTAATACAAAGTTATTGCCTGCCTTTACAGATCGCTGCAAAACATCAAGTGTAGCCATAAATGAGGTAGTGATACCAGTAACTACAATATCGTTTGTACCGGCACCTTTTATGGTATCAACAGTTGGATTTTTCCACGGTACATGTACGTTTTCTTTAATGCGGGCCATTACTTCGCCTGCCGTTATTTTAGCACGGCGATTTACAGCATAACTAAATCGTGGCAATATTAAACCTGCCCCAACACCAATACCACTTAGGTTGATGAATTTTCTGCGGGTTATAGCTCTATTTTTCATGATCGGTCAGGGTTAAGCGGGTATCCAAAATGGTTCGTTAGCAGGGATCCAGGTTACAGGCACCTCGGTAATAATTGGCTTGAGCCAGGCAGCAACTTCGCCGTAGCCGGGATCTTCAGATGCTTCCCTGCCTATTAATATCATTGCCTTGTTATGCCCTTTCCAGGTTAATATGTCGCGAAAATATTCGCAGGCCTCCCACTCTATCGCTTCGGCAATAACTATCAGGTTAACTTCCGGGTCGCGCAAAAACTCCTGTAGTTCTGCCAGTTTAAACATACCGTGAGACAATGCCGCCTTGGTTATTTTAGTATTAGGATCACCAATAACCCTTATAGCCGGGATATTTAATTTCTTCTTAAAATCTATCACCATATCGTGCAGCGTAGCCGGAGGTAGTTTAAAGTATTTGTTCTCTTTAGCGTAACCGGCCGGGTGGTATTTATCCCAACCCAACGCTTTAGCTAAGCCTTTCAATTGGCCGTCAATAGGCAGGTTGTTCCAGTTATCAAAAAAGCGCCACAGTATTAGGTTATTTTTGGCTATATAGTCGCTTTTATAAAGGTAGGCCTGGTCGTTTTTCAGGTACGCTGCCGTTTCTAAATAGTAGGCAGGTTGTTGGGTGATGATCATGTTTTTACCTGCGGCTACGGCTTTCTTCAACACCTCGATAGATGGCGTGAATGATGTAGCGATACCAGTGACAACAGCGTCAGGGCTGCCTGTATTAAAAACATCTGTAGTAGTATCTTTCCAGGTGGTGCCGCATTTAGCTTTAATACGGTCTATTACCTGTTGCGCTGTAATTTGCTTAAGCATACTTAGGTTGTATTGGTTAATTGGTTGCCATGTAGGATAGCGACGCAATTGTAGCATAAATTAGCAATTATTCCAAAATAAATTCTGCAACATTGGCCTTACACAAAAGTTTATATGTATGTACAAGGACGTAAAACTTTTACTACACATTAGGCTATTAGCTAAAAGTTTATAAATTTGACATTACCAATTAAACATAAATAACGGTACAATTTCATGGAGAATAATCAATTTTCGAGGCGCCGATTTATTGGCACCGGCGCGCTTGCCGCAACAGGGGCATTGCTGCTTTCAAAATCATCATTCGCACACAGCATTATAAGCGGTGCCGATAAACCAAATTCGGTTATTAAAGGTGTGCAGATAGGCGTAATTACCTATTCGTTCCGCGCGTTACCGAGTACTATAGAGGATCTGATAAAATACTGTGTGGACTGCAACATTAACGCTATCGAGCTAATGGGCGACGCGCCCGAAGCTTATGCCGGAATACCTAAACGCGAAGCCGGACAAAGCAATGGCGACCACAACAAAGCCGTTGCCGACTGGCGCGCATCTGTATCTATGGATAAGTTTAAAGAGATCCGTAAAATGTTTAAGGATGCTGGTATAACTATTTACGCCTGGAAACCAAGCGCCTTAGAAATGCGCAATACAGACGAGGAAATAGTTTATGCCTTTAACGCCGGCAAAGCATTAGGTGCAAGCCATGTTACTGTCGAACTGCAAGCCGCTGCTCACAGCAAACGCCTTGGCGAGCTGGCAACTAAACATAAATTCAAGGTGGGCTACCATGCACACACGCAAGCCACGCCAGAGTTATGGGATGCTGCCCTGAGTCAGTCTGAATACAATTGTATTAATTTGGACATTGGCCACTACACTTCAGGAACCAGTAGCAGCCCACTACCGTTTATTGAGAAAAACCACGAACGCATAATAAGCATGCACTTAAAGGACCGTAAATATCATGACGGGCCAAACACCCCGTGGGGCGAAGGCGATACACCTATTAAGGATGCTTTGAAACTGATAAGGGATAAAAAATACAAGTTCCCGGTTACTATCGAGTATGAGTATAACACCCCGGCAGGGTCAAACGTTGTTGCCGAGGTTAAAAAATGCCGCGAGTATGCTGCGGAAGCTTTAAACTCATAACGTTATTTTATTTGAAAAGCAAAAACCCGATCTGTTGAGGATCGGGTTTTTGCTTTTACGTACTCCTGCTATGTTACTGTATCGATTGCATAGATTTTCGGCATAATATGTACATTGTTTATATAAAAAGCTGATATTGTAATTGCCTAAAAGGATGGAATAAATGGAGTGTATTGTAATAAGTAAAACTTTAAACCATTATAAATCAATGACAAGAAATAAATTTTTACTGCTACTATCAATGATAGCTTGCTTTGGCATGATCGTATCAGCAGGTTTTGCAGCTACAAAGCCCGTTGCCGCTAAATGGGGTTTTGTGCGTAAGGTTACTATCGATAATCAAAATGCACAATTAACCGATGCCGTTATTAAGGTTCAGTTGGATAATGGCTTCGACTATGCTAAAGCTGCTATAGGTGGTGCAGATATTCGCTTCGCTGCAAAAGCGGATAGTTTTAGTGGTGCCGGTTTATCTTATTGGATAGAGCAATGGAACGACAATGGCGCAAGCACCTTATGGGTTAAAGTACCTAAACTAACCAAAGGCCAAAACTCAATTTACCTGTATTATGGCAATGTCGATGCAAAAGCTGCTGCCGATGGTAACGCCACCTTTTTGTTTTTCGACGATTTTGAAAGCGGCGACTTTACCAAGAAATGGAACAACGTTTCTATTGGACAGGTTGAGGAAAAAGAAGGTATATTAAAGCTGAAAGAAAGCGACGGACAAGTAGGTATGATAACTACAGGTTTTGACCTTACGGGAAAACTAATTGTGCGCACCCTGTACCACCGTCAAGGTGGCGACCAGCATTGGACCGCAGCCGGCATCGGCGGCTGGAACAACTGGTTTTGCTTTGACGACCATACCGAAGTAGCAGGCATGGGTA
>JACMRC010000363.1 GCA_014376655.1 Mucilaginibacter sp.
AAAAAATTTCCTTTTCGGTGGTGTTATCGGCCAGCATTTTAATATTTGCTGTGGCCCAGCTACCCCCACCAACAACCAGTACTTTGTTATTTTTACTTTGCATCCTGCCGGGTTTATTAACAGGCCAAAGTTAGCAATTAATGTGCAGATGGAAGCGGATGTGCAAATGTGCTGATATGCTGATGTGCAAATGCCTGGAAATCTTATATTAAAAAAGGCCAACCCCGCGGGTCAGCCTTCTTACTACTTTAACTGCACATCTGCATATTTACACATCTGCACATCTATTTGCTATCCTTGTCCTTATCGTTGGTAAACAGTTTTGACTTATCTACTTTCTCAACCTCAGCGCCGTCTTTCAGGGTTTTAGAAATGGCAGGATATGGTGCCGATACCACCTCGTCGCCAGCCTTAAGGCCGGTTAGTATCTGTATATACATATCATCCTGGATACCGGTGGTAACCTGTACCTGTTTAACTTTGCCTGCATTGTAAATAAACACATACTCTTTTGCCGGCGCATTATTAGCTTTAACAACTTTGTTAGCATCCTTTTTAGGAGCAGCGGCATCTACCTTTTTATCGTCGCGGGTAGTAACTGATTGTATCGGCACAGCAAGGGCAGTAGTATGATTAGTTTTAATATCAACCGTAGCGGTCAATCCCGGACGGAAAGGTGATGGGTTGTCGCCTGATTTTTTTAACAGATCGGCGTATGATTTTGCATCGATCCTAACCTTAACAGTAAAGTTGGTTACCTGGTCGGCAGTAGTACCTACCACATTTGCCGAGCTACCTATCTCAGTAACTACGCCATTGAACTTTTTACCTAAGAAAGCATCTACCTCAATTTTTGAAGAGTCGCCAACGGTTATACGGTTAATATCGTTTTCGTTAACATCAACATTTACGTCCATTTGGCTAAGGTCTGATATGGTCATGATCTCTGTACCTGCAAATTGGGCAGTACCTAAAACACGCTCGCCTTTTTCTATAGACAGTTTAGAAACCACCCCATCAACGGGTGAATAGATAGTTGTTTTATACAAATTATCCTGAGCCTCTTTAACAGTGGCTGATGATTGCGCCAAGCCATAAGTAGAGCCTATTACGTTTTGCTTAGCAGCTTCTAACGATGCCTTTGCACCTTCGTAGCTGGCTTTGGCGTTTCCAAACTCGGCTGCAGTTAATACTTTATTCTTGAATAGTTCTTCGCTCCTTTTATAAGTTGCGGCCTGGTTGGTAAATGTAGCTTCGGCTTGTTTCAACATTTGGCTTGAGTTACCTACGCTTGCCTTTTGTGAGTTGTATGATGCAACCGCACGCTCATAACCCGACTTTAAAATGTCCGGACGAATTTTACAAAGCAACTGGCCTTTCTTAACCACGTCGCCTTCTTTAATTGGCAGCTCAACAACCTCGCCCGATACTTCGGGACTTATCTTTACCTCAACGTGTGGTTTTATCTTACCACTTGCCGATACGGTTTCGTTTATCTCGCGAATGGCTGCTTTATCAGTAGCAACCTGTGTTTTATCAGATTTACCTATTACGCCGGTTACTTTGCCAATTATCAGCAATACAACCACTACGCCAAGTCCTATCAGTATATATTTTGTAGTCTTTCCCATAATGTGTTCAGGATTATTTATTTTAAAGTGTTATGGTTTTACCCAGGTAATAGTCAATTATTTTGCTTCTGAAAACAACGCTGTAACGCGCCTCTATCATATCATTTTGTGATTTGTTGAAATTGGTAACTGCAGTATTATAATCCAGTGAGTTTACCAAGCCTACATCATAACGTTGTTTAGTAACGTTCAACGCATCTTTATTAGCTTCAAAAGTTTGTGTTGCCGATAGGTATTGTTTCTCGGCCGCGGTTAAATCAAGCACTGCTTGTATTATGGTTTTGCTTAAATTATTCTTGGCTATTTGCGTGGTTAACTGTGCACCTTGCAAGTTAAGCTCGGCCTTGCGTACGGTAGTACGGGTGTTAAACTTATTAAAAATAGGGATCTGGATACTTAACCCTATGTTTTGATTAAGGTTATCGCTGATCTGGCTAAATGCAGAATACGAACCATAAACAGGTTGTTGGTAAGGCGCTATAACAGATTGGCTGGTAGCTTGTACAATACCTATTTGCTGAGAAGCAGCAGTTGATCCGATAACCTTTTGGTTTAAGCGATCTGAATAACTTGAAGCCAAACCACCGTATAAACTAACTGTTGGATAGTAATTCCCTTTAGCCAGTTTAATTGCCTGCTGATAAGTTTTTTGCTGTAACTCGGCAAGGCGGATATCGGGGTTAACAGTCAATGCACTTTTTACAACTTCATTAGCGTCATATATAGTTTGGATATCTGTAAGCTTGCTAATGTCCGGCCTTTCAACTTCAATAGGCGCATAAGGGTCTGCCTCCATATATTGCTTTAATACCAGCAATGAAAGATCAAGCTGATTTTGAGCCGTTGTTAAATTTAAATTAGCTGTTGATACCTGCGCCTTAGCTTGCGACAGATCTGCCAGCGTTTGGTTACCCACTTTAAAGCTGATATCTGACCTGGCTAAAGTTTGGTTGGCAATATCTATTTGTTGTTTTGCAGCAGTAACTAAATCCTGGTTAGTTAAAATTTGCAGGTAAGTAGTTACAACGTTTAATATCAGATCATTTTTAATCTTAGCCGTTTGGCCCTTATTAACATCAAGCAACAACCTGTTTTGGATGATTCGGTTACGTAATTCGCCGCCCTGGTAAACCGTAAACTGTAATTGCGCATTGCCGTTTACGTTTAACGAGGTTGATGAGGTATAGGTAAATGAACCCGCTACCTGGCTACGGCCAAAATTATAGCCGCCTTGTGTGCTGGCATTTAAACTTGGCAACAAATTATTTTTAGATTGTTGCAGATCCAGACCACCAATAGACTCATTAACCTGTGCCTGTTTGATGCTGAGGTTATTTGCCAAAGCGCGGTCTACCGCCATTTGTAGGGTGATCTTTTCTTGCGCAGCTGCGGTAAAGCTTGCGAAAGCCATAACCAGCAGACTTAGAATAGTTATCCGTTTAAATATAAATTCTGTCATAAAGGATATTCCTGTAACAATTATAAAATTTGAGTATTAGCTATTATATTTGAGCACCCCGCATCTATTCCCTAAATTGCTCAAAGATAATATTTGTTAAATGTACCTGGTAAAAACTCCCTGGCTTCTTAAAAAGCTATATCCACAACTAACGTGGGATATAGGCAAGGCTGACCGCTGCATTTATCTGACGTTTGACGATGGACCTATACCTATTGTTACACCATTTGTATTAAATATTTTAAAACAGTACAATGCCAAAGCCACCTTTTTTTGCATTGGCGACAACATACGCAAACATCCCGACATTTTTGAGCAGGTAAAAGCCGATGGCCATACCGTGGGCAATCATACGTATAACCACCTAAAAGGTTGGAAAACCGACGATAAAACATACCTGGATAATTTTTTACAAGCAGACGAATTAATTGGCGGCAACCTGTTTAGGCCACCATATGGGCGCATAAAAAAATCGCAGGTTAAGTTGCTAAAAGAAGCCAAACCCGATATAAAATTAATTATGTGGAACGTTTTAAGCGGCGATTTTGATGCTGACCTATGGCCCGAAAGCTGCCTGGACAATGTTATAAAAAACACCGTGCCCGGCGATATGGTACTCTTTCATGATAGCCTTAAAGCTTTTGATAAGCTGGAGTTTGTTTTACCCGAAGCAATGGAGTATTGGAGTAAGAAGGGATACGAATTTAAAGCGATTACAGTTTAGTGTACTGTGTCAGGCACAAATGGTACACTTTAATATTACGATAGAATATTATACAAATTCGCAAGATTGAGTTGCTATTTTGTTCCGAGTGTAAATATTTGTAAATTTATACTTTAACGCATTGGTATGAGAACGGTAACATTAGATATATTGGATAATAAGGCAGTAGATTTGTTAAAAGATCTGGAAGTGTTGAAGATAATTCGCATTCAGGACGACAAAGGTGTAACAGAGCAACCAATTATGGACTTGGCCAAAAAGTACAGTGGTTCCATGACCAAACAATCCATAGAAGAAATAGATAAACAACTTAGAGATTTAAGAAACGGACCTTTCCAACTCAACTAATCATCAGCCTACTTTACCGGCTGCTGCGTTTGCGTAGTTGTGGGATCTTGTTTCCCATCATTTTTTATAACCGTATAAACAATTGCTCCAATAACGGTAATAGCCAGCACGATCAACCCTATCCAACCCGAGCGTTTATCCTGGCGCATAAGCCAAATTAAAAATGCCACAAGTGGTAATACAAAAATTGTCCAGAATATAAGTGAGGGAGCGGTCATTTGTTAATGAGTGAATTAGTGATTGATTGAATTAGTGAATTATTTTAATGAGCGAATGAGTAATTGAGTGATTGTTATTATTCTTTTATCGGGATTGAAAAAGGCGCTACATTCACTCATTCAAAATTCACTCAATCACTCATTAAACTTACATCGGCATCCTTGCCAAAGGTGTTATACTTTGTTCGGCAAATTCGCCTTTTAAATATTTATGGTAACCGGCTATGGCAATCATACCGGCGTTGTCCGTACAGTATTGCATTTCGGGTATAAAACAGTTCCAGCCATTTTTATCACCCATTGCCTGCAGGCCTTGTCGCAAACCTGTATTTGCGGATACCCCTCCAGCTAAAGCAATATCTTTTATACCGTATTGATCCGCAGCTTTTTTTAGTTTGTTAAGCAAAATGGTAACTATCCGCTTTTCAACCGAGGCACAAATATCATTTAAATTATCGGCAATAAAATTGGGGTTAAGCTTAACGTTATCCCTAATAAAATAAAGTATAGACGTTTTTAATCCACTAAAACTAAAATTAAAATCAGGGATCTGCGGCTCGGGGAACTTATATTTATCAGGATCGCCTAAACGAGCATGCTTATCAATTAAAGGCCCGCCGGGATAAGGCAACCCTAAAATCTTGCTGGTTTTGTCCATAGCCTCGCCTGCGGCATCATCCAGCGTTTGGCCCACAACTTCCATATCAAAATAATCTTTCACCAAAACTATCTGTGTATGCCCGCCTGAAACTGTAAGGCATAGGAATGGGAAAGACGGTTTACGTTCACCAATAAAATGGGCCAGCACATGCGCCTGCATGTGGTTAATTTCTATAATAGGGATGTTTTTTGCCAGCGCAAACGCCTTAGCGAAGGATACGCCGACAAGTAATGACCCTAAAAGTCCGGGGCCGCGTGTAAAAGCTACCGCATCCACCGCATTTTTGCTTACTTTTGCTTTTAGCAGTGCCTGTTGCACAGCCGGAACAATATTTTGCTGATGAACCCTTGAGGCAAGCTCGGGGACAACACCGCCATAGGCTTCGTGGATAGATTGGTTGGCAATAACATTGCTTAATACCACCCCATCAACACAAACCGAGGCAGAGGTATCATCACAAGAAGATTCGATGGCTAAAATTACAAGCGACATTAATTATTGAATTATTGAGTTATAGAATTATAGAATTGTGCTTAATAAACTAAGCATCAATTCTACTGTCCAAATTACTCAAACAGTTAAATTTTAAACTATTGTGCCTTACAATTGTTGAAATCGCGAATGGCAATGCTACATTCAATAAATCAATAATTCAGTAACTCAATAATTAAACACCAAAGTTATTAAAAAAGTACTAAAAATAGCCCTTAGCATTGTCTTGTTCCTGCTGTTAACGGTGAGCATACTGCTGCTGTTGTTCCAGTATAAGCCTGTACAAACCTGGGCAGCTAAAAAAGTCACCGCTTATTTATCAGAAAAACTGGGCACCGAGGTTAATGTTAAAAGCCTTTATGTTAAGCCTTTTTCATCGGTAGTGTTGGAAGATTTTTACGTGCTTGATAAGCAACGCGACACTTTAGTACATACGCCAAAACTAACTGTCGAACTTAACGGCTTTTCGCTTTTTACCTCCATAAGCGAACGCAAGCTTGATTTTAAGCTGATCCAGTTAGATAATGGCTCGGTTTATTTAAAGAAACTAAAAAGCGGGGTTACCAATCTTCAATTTGTTATTGATAGTTTAAAATCAAAAGATACCACAAAAACTATCCCCGGTAAACCCTGGACCATGATCTTTGAGCGATCTGTAGTTAACAATTTCCATTTTCGCTACCACGACCTTAACAAGCACGATAAAGTAAACGGAATAAACTTCGCCGACCTTGATGTTTACAATCTTAGCGTGGCGGTTAATAATATGGACCTTAAAAACCACACCTTTGCGGGCGATGTACAGCACCTTACGCTGAAGGAAAAAGGCGGGTTCTACCTAAAAAATTATACCGCCCTTACTACTATTGACACCAATAGAATATTAGCGCGACACCTGCTGATACAAACGCCGAAGTCGATAGTGCGAAATCATCTTGACATGAAGTTTAAAAGCTTTGATGATTTTGGCGATTTTGTAAACAAAGTACACATGGATGGCCAGCTTCATTCATCGCATATCTCATCTACCGATATCGCTTACTTTACCAGCGGATTAGAGAAAATAAATTTTGAGTTAGGGGTTGATGGCCACATAACCGGCGCGGTAAATAATTTAAAAGCAAACGGACTTACCATTACTGCCGGCCAGGCTACTTTTATAAAAGGAGATTTTAATTTAAAGGGATTGCCCGAGTGGGATAAAACCTACCTCGACCTTAAGTTTGACCAGTTAGCCACCAACAAAAAAGACCTTGATTATTTATACAGCCACTTTACCGGCGACCCGAAAGCTGTAGCGCCCGAAATTGTTGGCCGCTTTGGCAATGTAAACTTTACCGGCAAGTTTAAAGGTTTACAAAATGACTTTGCAGCATCGGGTACGTTTAAAACGCAGTTGGGCCGATTTGATCCGGATATCAAACTAAAAATAAAAGGCGGTGTGCCAATTTATAACGGAACTGTTGATGCTTATAACTTTAACCTGGGTGTTTTAATAGGCGATAACACCATAGGCCGCACCACATTTAAGGCTGTTGTTAAAGGTAGTGGCGATGCACTTAAAAACCTGAATGAAAACATAAGCGCCAACATAGCTTACTTTAATTTTAAAAATTACGATTATAAAAACATAGCTGTAAATGGCACCTATGCCGGTAAAAAGATAAACGCCAAATTAACTGTTAACGATAAAAGCATAAAATTTGATGGCGTAGGCAGTTTGGATCTTAACCCAACTTTGCCGGTGTATAATTTTACAGCTAATGTGCATGACGCTAACCTACATGCCTTGAAGTTAATTAAAGACACCATCATTATAAGCGCGCAGATAAAAACTAAATTCTCTGGTAATAGTCTTAAAAATTTCGAGGGGAATATCTTGCTGTCACCCATCAGGATAGTTGACCCGCGCAATAATTACCTGCTTGATTCTGTATATATTTCGGCAACCGGTCGTGGTGATTCGCGGTTGATCGCTTTGCAATCTGACGCATTGGATGGCAGCATAAAGGGCAGTTATGACCTGGCTACTTTGCCATCCTATTTCAAAACAATCGTTAAAAAATATATTCCGTCTTTACAGGCTGATATTACACTGCCCAAGCCACAAAACTTTGATCTTAACTTAAAGATCAAGAATCTTGACCCGCTTACCGCCATCTTCCTACCCGATTTGAAAATACCCGAGCAGGGAACTTTTATAGGTAAATTTAACTCGGTTGATAAAACGGCAAGCATTAATGGCTATATCAAAACCATTAAGTATAAAAAAATAGTGTTCCATGATTTTATTTTGGACGAAAGCACCAGCGACGATTTACTGGGCATAAACTTATCACTAAAACGGATTGATCTTACCAATGAGTTGTTTATCAAGAATATTGATATTACCAACTTTATAAGTAATGATAGCTTAAAGTTTAACGTTAAGCTGGCTGATAAGGATGCTACCAACCAGCTGGATCTTTACGGCCTGATTGAATTTGGAAGAGATACGACAGCCAAACTCAAGCTGTTACCATCAGATATTATTATTGAGCATCAAAAATGGCGCTTGCAGGAACAGGTAAGAATAAGATTATTGGATGGCAAAACCCAGGTAGAAGGCTTCGAGCTTTCAAACGGCGAACAAAGGGCAAGGATAGATGGCTTTATTTCTGATAACCCTGCCGATAAATTAAAACTTACGTTCAATAAGTTTAGCATGACTACGCTTAACGAGCTTACCAAAGCCGCGGGTATTGATCTAAACGGAACTATGAACGGCGATGTATTATTTAGTTCGATCATGAAATCGCCGGGGATAGACGCGCACTTAAATATTGATTGATTTAAGATGAACAAAAGCCTGGTGGGCAATATTAAAGTAGTATCCAACTTAGACAATGAGCGCAGCCAGGCCAATGTAAACGTAAACATACTTAACCGTGGCTTAGAGACTCTTAATATTGGCGGGGCTTATTATTTAGGAAAAGGCAAAGAAGATAAACTTGACTTTGATGTTAAAATGACCCAAACCGAGGCCATAATTTTTGAGCCATTTATAAAGAACCTCGTGTCTGATTTGAAGGGTACGATATCAACCGACCTTAAACTAACAGGCACATTAGCCAAACCGCAATTAAACGGTAACCTTACGCTATCAAACACAGGGGTTACCGTAAATTATTTAAAAACGGCTTATACAGTTAATGATAAATTAAGTGTGACCAATAGTGTTGTCAATATCAGTAACATGACGCTGAAGGATTTTCGCGGTGGTACGGGTATAGCCACCGGTAAGGTTGACCTTAATAATTTATCAAACCCAACTATTGATGTTGAGCTTAAAGCCACTAACCTAATGGCGCTAAATACCACCTTTAAGGATAATCACCTGTATTATGGAACGGCTTTTGCCTCGGGCGATTTTAAGTTTAATGGCCCTATTGATAACATGAATATTAATATTACTGCTGCTACACAAGCCGGTACGGTATTTAACATCCCGCTTAACACTTCATCAACCGTAAGCGATTACGACTTTATAAAATTTGTAAGCCATAAAGATACCCTTGGGTTAAGGGCCATTGAAAAAGTAAAGGCCTTTAATGGTGTCACGCTTAATTTTGACCTGACAGTTGATGAAAAGGCCATTGTAAAAATAACTACCGATTATGGCGTATTACAGGGCAGCGGGCAGGCTAAAAACTTAAAGTTGCGCATTAACAGCCTGGGCGACTTTGATATGTTTGGTGAGTTTGTGATCACATCAGGCAAGTTTGATTTTACGGCAAAAAACTTCATCAGCAAAAACTTTACGGTAAACCAGGGCGGTAGTATCCGCTGGACGGGTAACCCAACTAATGCCGAGATCAACCTTAAAGCTACTTATGAAGTGCGTACAGATATTGCGCCTTTATATACCGCGGCGGGCCTGCAATCGCCTAAGGGTAATGAGCAAATATTGGTGCAGGCAGAATTGCTGCTTACCAAATCGCTTTTACTACCCGAAATTAATTTTGATTTTAACTTTCCTACGGACCCATCTGTTAAGGATGATTTAGGAACCTACCTTGCCGACCCTAATAACCGTAACCAACAAGCATTAAGCGTTATTGTAAGGCGTAACTTTAACTCGGGCACGGGTAGTAATTTAACTAACCAGGTGGCCGCTACGGCTACAAGTGCTTTTAGCGAATTTGCTTTCAATAAATTAAACAGTTTGATAGCGCAATCAAACATCAAGTACTTCGACTTTAACATTCGCTCGTTTAACGATGCAAGCGCGTCGTTACGTTTTTTTAATGACAGGCTGATATTTAAC
>JACMRC010000364.1 GCA_014376655.1 Mucilaginibacter sp.
CTTTTTAACAGTAACCTGATTAATTCGTCCTCTCCGGAGGACTGGCCAATATTTTGCATAGTGGGTCTCGGAGTGACTAAATTAGAGAAAATTTATAATTTAAATACGTGTACTTGCCGATTTAATATCAAAAGCGTCTCTCAAACCTACCGTTACCAGGTTAAACGCATAGACAATCAGCATGATAGCTAATCCGGGTGTTATAGACAAGTAGGCCGAATCCATGATGATATAACCATAATGTTCCTTTATCATGCTCCCCCAGGTAGGCATTGGTGGCTGCGCGCCAAATCCAAGGAAACTAAGCCCGGCTTCTAACAGTATCGCGGCAGCAAAATTTGATGATGCCATAACCAAAATAGGCCCGGCTATGTTAGGCAAGATATGCCTGCGGATAATGCGTAAATTATTATAACCTAAGGAGCGTGCAGCTTCAATATATTCGGTTTGTTTAATGCTGAGCACCTGGCCGCGCACCAAACGCGCAACCTCCACCCACATGGATATGCCAACGGCAATAAAGATCTGCCATAAACCTTTACCCAATGCAAATGATATGGCGATAACCAGCAGTAGCGATGGCAACGCCCAAAGGATATTCATTAGCCAACTTAAGGAGGCATCTATCCACCCGCCAAAATACCCTGCTATGGCACCTAAGGTTACACCAATTAACAAACTGATGATAACGGCCATTAACCCTACCGATAAAGAGATGCGGGCACCTAATATTAAACGGCTTAGCATATCGCGGCCATAAACATCGCTACCCAATAAAAATGTACGATAAGTAATGTAAGCTGATGGGCTTTGTGCTATTACATCGGCAGGCAGGGTGTAAGATTTTTTTTCGGGCTTGTCCTCATCACCTATATATTCATCAACGGAAATTGTATTACCGGTTAACTTATAGCCTGTAATGGGGATCTCGCGGTAAAAATCGGGCTGGCCATATAGCATTTTAGTAAACAGGTTTACGGTATCAATACGCTCGGTCTTTTTAAGGCGCAGCATCATAAACTTTGTACCGGGTTTTTTAATGCTGAGCTGGATAGTTTGGTTATTGGCAAGCGGGGTAGCATCGGGCATAATAAGGTATCCTAACACCGCGACAACTACCGAAAATATAATAAACAACAAACCCGCAACGGCAAACTTATTGCGTTTAAAAGCTTTCCAGGTGCGTTGTGTGGGTGTTAACACGATGTAAGGATTGATGGATTAGATAGGATCATGTTTTTTATAAATATGGCAAGATTAACACGAATAAAGTTAACACGATTTAAGGATTGATGGATTAGATAGGATCAGTTTTATGTAAATATGACACAATTTTACACGATTTTGGGACTAAGAGATTATGCAGGATTAAGGTAGCCTACACGATTTATAGAATTTACTACTTTAAATAACCGCCGCATCCTGATTAATCTCTTAATCCCTAAATCGTGTCATTTAACCATCCTGCCTTTCCAATGGTACTTGCGTGTGGTGCCCATTAAGGCTAAATAAGCCAGGTATATGATGTGGACAGGCGCAACTATTATCAGCAATAATAAAAGCCCTGTGCGCTTAAAAAACGAGCAGATCAAGGCAAGGTATATTAACTCTATCAAATACTTTAACGCAAACTGGAAGAGGAAGATATTAAAGAATGCGATGTTAAAAAAGCCCAGTATTACATTTACCAGCATGGTCATGTTAAAAAACCACATAAAAATAGTAAGGCCTATAATTTTTTTGTCCTTGTATTTGGTTGATTTTGAGGCCCAGCGGCGGCGTTGTTGCAAAAACTCTTTTAAATTGTACTTGGCGTGTGTATAAACAATAGCATCGCGCAGTTTTAAAAAGCCAATTTTGCCGGGGAAACGCTCAGCTACTTTTTGTAACAGCAGTTCGTCGTCGCCCGATGCCAGCTCGTCAATGCCGGTAAAGCCCCCCACTTCGTAAAATATATCCTTGCGGTAAGCAAAGTTCGCCCCGTTACAGGTTGATGCCCAGTTGTGGCCAATAAACGCGGCTCCAACGCCTATCAGGAAGGTAAATTCCAGCGTTTGCATGCGCTCGAACAAGCTTTTCTCTTCAAAAAAGTTTACCGGCGATGAGATCATCACCACATCATTAGCCTCGTAATACCCAACTATTGATGAGAGCCATTTGGTACCCATGCGGCAATCGGCATCAGTAGCCACCATTAAATCGCCGTTGGAAATGCCGATGGCTTTTGCAATGGCTTTTTTCTTGTAGGAATTTAGCGGTTGCGCTTCGTTAAGTTGTAATAGTTTTACCCCGCGGTCGGCATAGCTGCTGATAATTTCGGAGGTTCGATCTGTAGAGTGGTCGTCTACAATAATTATTTCTGTAAGATGTTTGGGGTAATCCTGCGCCAGGATATCTTCGATAGTGTAATGGATGCGTTCCTGCTCATTACGGGCGGCTACCATTACCGTTACTTTGGTGGTATAGCCATCCGTTTTAATTACGGGCTGTTTAAGGTTGAGCCAACCTTTTATAAAGTATAGCACCAGCAATAGGTAACCTGCTGTAAAAACCGAACAAATTATACTATACGCTACGATCAAAGAATTTAAGTTTAAATATAAACACCGACCCTAAAATAGCGGGAATAATTAAGTTTATAAGCCATATAGAGCTAAATGCCGCAATAATGGCTATTTGCTGACCGGTTACGTAATGGAACACCGTAGCCGCGGCAGTAGCGCGCACAGGCACATCCAACAGATCAAGCGATGGTAAGGCGGATTGTACGAAGAACACGATAAATACCATCAGCACCACCACATGAAAAGGTATCTCGGGCACTAACAGGTGTATCACCAGGTAATATTGAAACGAGAAGATAAAGAATCGCGTGAGGCAAAAAAACATAATGTCCCTAAGTTCGGCAAATGTATATGTGCCCATAATATCAAAGAACCGATGATACTTTTTAAGGAACGATATGCTGTTTAACAGCTTTACCATCCACTTGATATTAAAATATAGCGTTAGGAACAATCCCATAAATGCCACAGCAAAAACGGTTATGCCAGTTAATGCCCAAACGTTTAAATTTAAAAACGAGTAGCAAAACCATACCAAAGCGCCCGCACCCAAAACATTAGTAATTACGTTTTGCCCAAACGAGCCAACTGCCATAGCAAATACCCCATGGATACGTTTGCGAGGCGGTAAAAACATTACGCGGCCGCCATATTCGCCAATGCGGTTGGGGGTGAACACGGCCCAGGTAAGGCCGCAAAAAACACCTTCTATGGCTTTCCATAAACTTATTGGGGCTAGGCGGCGGGTTAGGTGCTGCCATTTTAAACACTCTACCAGCCAATTGGCAAACATTAAAAACACCACTACCGACATGATAACTATAACATGCTCATGGCTTAAGCGGTTAACAGCAATTTGAAACTGCTTTAAATTATCGCCTTTTTTTAAATACTGGTGATATATAAAGTAAAAAGCCAGAACCAAAATAGCGGCTTTTAAAAAGTA
>JACMRC010000365.1 GCA_014376655.1 Mucilaginibacter sp.
GGTAAAACCACGCTGTCATATATCATCGCTAACGAAATGGGAGTTGGTATCAAAATAACATCAGGCCCAGTATTGGATAAACCCGGCGACCTTGCCGGTCTGCTTACCAATTTAGAAACAGGCGACATTTTATTCATTGACGAGATCCACCGTTTAAGCCCGCTGGTTGAAGAGTATTTATATTCGGCAATGGAGGACTTTAAGATAGATATTATGCTGGAGAGTGGCCCTAATGCCCGCTCGGTGCAAATCTCGCTTAACCCATTCACCCTTGTTGGGGCAACCACCAGGTCGGGTTTGTTAACGGCACCATTACGCGCCCGTTTCGGCATCAATTCAAGATTGGAGTATTATGATGCCAAGTTACTAACTACGATAGTATTACGTTCGGCATCTATATTAAAAACACCTATTAGCGATGAAGGTGCTTATGAGATTGCACGCCGTAGCCGTGGCACGCCGCGTATAGCCAATGCTTTGTTACGCCGAACCCGCGATTTCGCACAGATAAAAGGCGATGGCAACATCGATACTGCTATTGCTAAATATGCCCTTAACGCCTTAAATGTTGATGAGCATGGCCTGGACGAAATGGACAACAAAATCCTGACCACCATTATAGATAAATTTAAGGGCGGCCCTGTTGGTTTAAAAACCATTGCCACAGCTGTTGGCGAAGACGAAGGCACCATTGAAGAGGTTTACGAACCCTTTTTAATACAAGAAGGTTTTTTAATGCGAACTGCGCGTGGCCGCGAAGCTACCGAAGCTGCTTACAGGCATTTGGGTAAAATTAAACTCGGCGGAAATGCTTCCTTATTTTAAGTTTTTATTATTACTATTGCCGTCACAATTAAACGGTTAACACCAAAATTATAACCAACCATACACCATAGTTTTATATACTATAAAATAACCTTTATGAAACGTATTTTATCTTTTGCATTGTTATTAATATGCAGTGCAGCTTTTGCCCAGGAAGTTACCAAAGTAACCAGCCCGGTAGACTGGGTTAACCCATTAATGGGAACATCATCAAAGCCAGACCTATCAAACGGAAACACCTATCCTTGTATAGCTTTACCTTGGGGGATGAATTTCTGGACTCCACAAACAGGCCCTAATGGCGATGGTTGGGCATACACTTATGATGCACATAAGATCCAGGGATTTAAACAAACGCACCAGCCATCACCGTGGATGGGTGATTATGGCCAGTTTTCTATTATGCCGATGACTAAGCATTTAAAAGTTACGCAAAACGAGCGCGCCAGCTGGTTCTCGCACAAAGCAGAGATAGTTAAACCATACTATTATAGTGCTTATTTGGCTGATTATGATATCACCACAGAGATCACTCCTACCGAGCGTGCTGCACAGTTTAAGTTTACTTTCCCAAAAGCGGATAGTTCTTTCATCGTAGTTGATGCGTTTAATAACGGATCGTATGTTAAAGTTATCCCGGGCGAAAATAAAATTGTGGGCTATTCAACCCAGGCTGCAGGCCCTGCATTAAAGAACTTTAAAAACTACTTTGTTATTTACATTGATAAGCCATTCACATTAACACGTACTTACAGCGGTATCGATGGTAGCCGCGGCAACAGGAACGGCGAAAACGCTCACCCTGAAACTGCAACCATATCCAACGGTTTAGAAACCAGTGCAAAACATGCATTAGCTGCAATTGGCTTCTCAACTAAAACCGGCGAAGTAGTACACGTGCGTGTAGCGTCATCATTCATCAGCTTAGAACAAGCAGAGCTTAATTTAAAAAGAGAGTTAGCTAACGATAGCTTTGAAGCAACTGCTGCAAAAGGCCGCGCTATATGGAACAAAACCTTAAGTCGTTTATCGGTATCAGGTGGTAGTATAGACCAAACACGTACATTCTATTCATGCTTGTATCGCATGCTGTTCTTCCCTAATAAAATGTATGAAATAGATGCTAAAGGTGCTCCAACCCACTACAGTGCTCAAAATGGCCAGGTATTACCGGGCTATAAATTTGCCGGGACGGGTTTTTGGGACACCTTCCGTGCATTATATCCATTCTTAAATTTAGTGTACCCATCAATTGATAAAGAAATGCAGATGGGTTTGGCTAATGATTATAAAGAAGGCGGCTGGTTACCTGAATGGTCAAGCCCGGGTTATTCTGATTGTATGATCGGTAATAACTCTGCCTCTATCGTTGCCGATGCATATTTAAAAGGCATCCGTGGCCAGGATATCAATAGCCTTTGGGAAGCCGTTAAGCATGGTGCCAATAATGAAGGCCCTAACGCTACCGGCCGTCGCGGTGTAAATTATTATAATACTTTAGGCTATGTACCTTATGATGTTAAGATCAACGAAAACGCTGCCCGTACGTTAGAGTATGCTTATGATGATTTTGCTATTTACCAATTAGGTAAAGCATTGGGCAAACCGGCATCAGAGATCGATATCTACAAAAAACGCAGTTTAAACTACCGTAACTTATTTGACCCGTCAATTGGTTTAATGCGTGGCAAAAACAAAGATGGATCATGGGTTACGCCATTTAACCCGCTTAAGTGGGGTGACGCCTTTACCGAAGGTAATGCATGGCACTACAGCTGGGCTGCTTTACATGATATACAAGGTCTGGTTAACTTATTAGGTGGTAAAAAACAGTTTGTTAACAAGCTTGATTCTATCTTCATCATCCCACCGGTATTTGATGATAGTTACTATGGTGGCGTTATCCATGAGATCCGCGAAATGCAAATAGTAAACATGGGGCAGTATGCACATGGTAACCAGCCTATTCAGCACATGTTATATCTATACAACTTTGCAGGCCA